>JBMTJR010000077.1:0-9279 GCA_049438565.1 Kiritimatiellia bacterium | reverse complement strand
GTCAAAAAGAAGCAGGCTCTGTTTGACGGAGTAAGACTGAGTCACGCCACCATGCGCGGGGGCCCGAATCAGTATTCCGCACTCATTCCGGATATGAGTATTGAGAGTATCGACGTGATTCTGGGCTCCTCCAGTGTGATCAATGGTTCCGATGGCCTGACCGGGGCGCTGGATTTGCGCCTCGCCCCCGCCGGACGCGGGGTCACCCGCCCCTCCTCTCCCTGGATCAAAACGCGGATGGAAAGTGCCAACGGAGTACAGAATGCCGTAGGGATGGATGGCAGCTCCGGAGACTGGCGCTACAGTTTTGAGGGAAGTTTTTACGATTTTCATGACCGGGTGGGAGGAAAAGATGCCTCCGACAATATCTTCGGTGAAAACAAAGAGGCCTACAACGGGATTCCCAATTCCGCCTACGAGCAGTGGGCACTGGCCGGTCGGGCAGCGTATGACGGTTTTGCGGACCGCAGTCTCGAAATCGCTTTCGGGCAGACCTATCAGGATGATGCACGCCGTCCGGACGGGTATTTTGAAAACAGCGGATCGGAAAACCGGATCAGCCGCTATTACGATCCGCAGACCTTCACTTATCTACACCTGCGGGATCAATGGGAACCCGTGGGGGGATTTGTGGATCAGCTCACCACCACCGCCTGGTGGCATCAGCATGATGAACAGCAGCGGCGGGAGGATCTGACCGGCGGAGGCAGCATCTACCGCCGCCGGGAATACGATGACCGGATTGACAGTCTGGGCGTGGAATCACGGGCCATGCATCAGTTTGAAAACCATCAGTTCAGTTACGGAGCACTCGCATTGTTTGAACAGACCCGGAACCAATACCGCGAATTCCGCAATCTGGACGGAATCGCAGCGGAGGGCGCCACTGCCTACCGTCCGGAGAACTGGCAGGAAAATACCACCATCACCGACGGCGCCGAATACAATACCTATGCGGTTTACGCACAGGATTTGTGGGACATCTCCGAGAAGTGGCGTCTGCTGAGCGGATTGCGTTACACCTATGTGGAGTGGCAGTTTGATGAGGCCGAAAGCAACGCCGATGATTTGACCGGCGCACTGCGGGCCAGTTATGCACTCCGCGAGGATATGATTACCTTTTTAGGACTCTCCAAAGCGTTCCGGGCACCAAACCTCAACGATCTCGACGGTGCCACCGACCGGGGTTCCAGCGGCACCCTTTCTTTTGGTAATCCGGAGCTGGATCCGGAGGAGAGTTACACCGCGGAAGCGGGATGGCGGTATCTCCGCGGTGCGGATGAACTGGCGGTCTCCGCGTTTTACACCCGGATAGAGGATGTGATCCAGACCGTATATCCGGCGGGCGGCGGAAGCGGAATTTCTAAAAACGGGGAAAGCGCCACTCTCCGGGGTTTTGAACTGGAATGGGACTATGGTCTCTCCGGTTCAGAGCTGCGGGGCAGCCGCTTGTCCTTTTTCGGAAGTCTCAGTCTGGTCGACAGTGAGGCCGAAATTCCCCAGCCGGATGGCAGCATCCTGAAAGAACCCATCAGCCGGGCAAACCGCGTTTACGGCCTGAGCGGTCTGCGGCTGGATCTGGACCGGAGCTGGTGGACCAAAGCGCAGGTGCGCTTTCACGATGCCTATGATCAGGACGACCTCGCCTCCGGAGACTCCGGAGATGTCCGGCTCACGGTACCCGGAAACGGAGACGGCACGGTTCCCGGATATGCGGTGATGGATCTGGCGGCGGGCTGGAAGAGTGACCGGGGAGACCGCTGGATCAGCATGAGTCTGGAAAATCTGGCCGACAAAACTTATCGTCCGCTGGGATCCAGTGTCGATGCCCCGGGACGGAATCTGGTGCTCTCCGGCGGACTCCGGTTCTAGGGTTTCAGGCTCCCGGAACCAATTCCAGATCGAGATACAACGCATCCAGCGCGGAACGCATCCGCTGCTGGTGCGTTTCCTCGCCCGGAAGTCCGTTAAATAGCAGAACCGCACAAAGTCCGTGTGCGGGATCACAGAAGGCGGCGGTGCTCTGGTTGCCACAGTGTCCAAAGGCTTCCCGGCTGGCGTGGCTGCCGAACTGATACGGAGTGTCTCCGGGTGCATAATGATCGGACTGCCGCATGAATCCCAGTCCCCAGTCAATCGTCCTGCGGAAGGTTTTGTCCATCATTCCCACCCGGTGGGCCCGGATCAGATTGCGGGCGGTGTCGGATTTTAAAATCCCGTCCTCTCCGGCCTGCATGCGCATCATGGCCTCATAAAACAAAAGAAATTCCCGGGCCGGACCGCGTCCGTTTCCCCCGGGACGGCAACAGACCACTGATTCGCGGCGGGTCAGATCCTCCAGTTCCTCCGGCACGCCCTCATGCGTATCGTAAACCGGCGCAATCCGGTCCTCCCACTCCTCAAAGAGCTCCTCTGGAAGACCAATCCAGCAATGCGGCATCTCCAGCGGTTCAAAGATTTCCGCCCGCACAAACTCATTGTAGGGCCGCCCGTCAATCACCCGGATCAATTCCCCCAGCATATACCATGCGGAATCCACATGATATCCCGCCTGCTGACCGGGCTCCCAGTGGGGTTCCGGTTTGGAATAACAGATCATCCCGATAATGTCCGTCCAGGGTTTCGGCGTCCAGCCAAGGGTGGCGCCGCGGATGCCGGCGGTGTGCGTAAGCAGATGACGCGGCGTGATCCGCTCTTTTTTCCGGGCCGCAAAATCCGGAATCCACCGGGCCACCGGAGTATCCAGCTCCAGCCCGCCGCGGTCCATCAGGATGCCACAGGCCACCGCAGCAACGGGTTTACAAGCCGAGAGCCACAGCATAAGCATCTCCCGCTCCAAAGGCTGAAAAGCCGCACTCAGGCCAATCGCTTCATCCAGCAGCCTTTCTCCGTTCACCGACACTGCAATCTGGGCGCCGAAATGTTCTCCGGCCCGGATCCCGCGGTCCATTTCCCGGCGAAGTCGCGAAAAAGAATTCACAGGCCGTTCACCACATTTTGTGGGCTTCCATCGAGAAAAGCCCGGACATTTTCCGTGACGGTCCCGATCAGACGTTTCCGGGCCGCCTGGGTGGCCCAGGCAATATGAGGAGTAATCCAGGTGCGCGGCGCTTTTAACAGCGGGTTTCTCTCCGGAGGAGGTTCTGCAGAGAGTACATCCAGCAGGGCGGCCCCCAGCCTTCCCTCCTCCAGTGCCGCGGCCACGGCCTCCTCATCCAGCAGCCCACCGCGTCCGGTATTGATCA
The DNA here is from genome assembly GCA_049438565.1 of Kiritimatiellia bacterium. Classification (GTDB taxonomy): domain Bacteria; phylum Verrucomicrobiota; class Kiritimatiellia; order SS1-B-03-39; family UBA6053; genus UBA6053. The sequence continues at coordinate 6,034 of JBMTJR010000077.1, read as the reverse complement.
GCACTGCCCCTTCCCGCATCTGCCCCAGACTTTGGGCATTGATCAGCTTTTCGGTTTCCGGGACCAGCGGACAATGCAAAGAAATGATATCGCTCGACTGCAATAATTCATCCAGCGCCACAAAACGCTGACCCAAATCGGGTTTGGATTCCGGATGCCGCGTACAGGCGAGCACCTGCAGACCAAAAGCCCCCGCAATCCGGGCCACCGCCTGACCAATGTCGCCAAACCCGATCAGCCCCAGCGTTTTCCCCCGCAGTTCCCGTTGAGGAGTGAGAGTGAAACAGAAGTCATCCGCGCGCGTCCATTCCCCGTTGCGAACCGCCTGCGCATGGGAGGAAACACCCCTCGCCCATTCCAGCAGCAGCGCAAAGACCAGTTCCGCCACACTGTCCGTGCTGTAGGCGGGAATATTGCAAACCGGAATCTTCCGTTCCCGGCAGGCCTGCAGATCCACTGCATTGGTGCCGGTGGACAACAGACAGACCAGCTGACACTCCGGCAACTGGGTCAGAATTTCCCGGGAGAGCAGCACTTTATTTGTGAGCAGAATTTGTTTTCCCCGACAGCGCTCCAACACCAACTCCGGGGGCGTCCGCTCAAAAACTTCAAGAAAACCCAAAGATTCCAGTGCCCTCCAGTCCAAATCCCCGGGTTGGGTGGTGGCGGCATCCAGGATGGAGATGGTAGGTTTGGAAAGTTTATTCGGATACATTTGAACAAACGAGAAAACAAGAGGTCTATGATACTGTATTCAATCTCAAATCTTGTCCGATTGGCGCGGGGCGGTACTCTTCCTTCCTCTCCTCCTCATAAACCGTTCCGGCCAATCGGACATCTTTTTCCCGGAAAAACATCCGGAAACCTGACGGATTCAGCGCAGGCTGAATCCGCCTTTTCCGCCACCAAGACCTTCTCCCATGGCCTGACCAGGAGTCACAATCTGGGAAGCGGCTTCTCTCTGCAGTTCCCGCATCCTTTCCATCATGTCCTGCAGGGCCTGTTTAGCAGCCGGGCCGAAATTTTTCACCGCCTCCTCCAGAGAATCCGCCTCGATTTGCCCTTCAATAGGGAGCGCGCCGCCCTGGGTCATAATCTGGGTCTGCGCATGATATTCCACTTTGCGGGAAGGATCCTCGGTACCCGCCACGGTAATGGGGGTCATGATGCGGATGCTGCCCACGGTGCGGTCGGTGATAATCTCTTCGCGCCAGAGATCCTGGGCATTAAATTTAATTTCTTCCATTTTACTGAATGGGTCTGACATAAACAACTCCCTGAGGTTAATAGCTAAAATCCGCACCCGCTATAGACCGCAGAAATTGAAATGTCAAAGGTTGAGGCTTGCCCAACTCTCTCATCGGGTCTAGGAGGAGATCATCAATTCACCTTAGAGGACTCACGGTATGAATCTGGATCAAGAAGAGAAAAAAAACTCCACGGCGGAAGAAGTTCCGACCAAAAAGAATCTCACCCGGAAAGAGAAAAAAGCACTGAAAAAAGCGGAGCAGGCCGCAGCGGAGCCCGTGAATGAGGCACCCCAAAAAACCGCAAAGCCCGTTTCTGCTGACAAAGTGGAGGCTCCCGAAGAGGTCGAGGCGAAACTCGATCCGGCGCCTGTACCCGAAGTGCCCCCTCCCCGCTACACCACCTGGGAAAAAATCAGCCCCCCTGCCCGCCGCAAAAAACAAATCGCAAACATGGAAAGCGGATTCCGCGAAGTACTGGGACTGGTTCAGTCCATGCGGAACAATCAGGAAGTTCTGCTCAACGCCTTCCAGAAACTTCCGGAAGCGGTGGACAGCGTTAAAAAACTGGCCGATCATTCCGCCCTGCAGTCGGATCTGCTCAAAGCGATGAATGAGCAGATGACCAGCGGACCCGCCGGAGATTTCAACAAAACGCTCAATTCCATGGATCATACCACCCAACTGCTGCTGGAACGCGCCCAGCGCTCGGAGGAGAGACTGTACGGAATGCTGCGTCAGGCACAGCGGCGGATTGCATTTATGACCCTTTTGGTCCTGCTGCTCTTTGTGGGAGCCCTGGCCTCCGTAATGGTGGTGGTGTTCCCCGAACAAACCCAGCGATTTCTGAACTCTTTCAAAGGGACGGAAAGCGTTTCCACTGGGAATGCCGAAACCCCGTCAGAACCGGCAGCACTTCCGGAGGCAGTGGAAACCGTGATTTCCTCTGCCGAAACCACTCAGGAAGACGTGAAGGAGATCCTGCCGGAAGCAGTCCCGGAAATCAGCGAAACCATCGAGGCCGCCATCCCGGAAACCGAAACCATTTCCCCTGATTCCATGGAAGCGGAGCCTCTGCCCGAAGTCGGAACGGAGATCGAACCTGAATCTGCCCCTGAAATCATCGAGGATGTTCCATCGGCGGCTTCAGAGGCGGAATCGGCTGGGGACACCGGGGTTCCCCAAAACGAAGAAATCTGAAAATTATTCTTTTCTTCAAAACCCCATCCCATTATATCAGCTCCTTCTTCACGGTGGATGTAGCTCAGTTGGTTAGAGCGTCGGTTTGTGGTACCGAATGTCGCGGGTTCGAGTCCCGTCTTCCACCCCATTTTAAAGCCCCGCAGATGCGGGGCTTTTTTATGGGTGCATCCCGGAGGGATCGCGGTCCCGGACCGGGATGCAGAACAGAGGCGGACCCGTCTGTCAGAGGACCGTGTCCGAGGGGATGACGGTGCCTTTGGGCACCACGATCACTCCGTCGCTGATGGAATACTTGTCGTAATTTCCGTCGGTTTTTCCCTTCGGACTGATTACCACGCGGTCGCCGACCCGGACGTTTTTGTCGATGATCGCATCCTCCACATGACAGTCTTTGCCGATTCCGGGCGGAAGCGAATGCACACCGGGTTCATCCTCGTCCGCATAAAAATCCGCACCCATCATCACAGTGTTCCGCATAATCGTCCCCTCTCCGATCACCCCGCGGATTCCGATAATGCTGCGGGTTACTTCCCGTCCTGAGAGGATACACCCCTCAGATAGCAGACAGTGATTCACCACACAGCTCAGAACCTTGGAAGGGGGAAGATAGCGCATGCGGGTGTAAATCTTATGCTTTGTATCATATAGAGAAAAATCAGGCACCGCATCGGTCAGCTGCAGACTGCTCTCCCAGAAGTTCCGGATGGTTCCAATGTCCCGCCAGTACCCGTCATAAATATAAGAAAAAACTTTGGTGTCGTGAATGGCCTGCGGAATCACTTCTTTGCCGAAATCCCGGGCGTCGGATTTGAGCAGACGTTTGAGCACACCGGTGTTGAACACATAAATCCCCATGCTGGCCAGATAGGTTTCCTCTTCGTACATGGGTGCGCGCAGTTTGGTCAGTTCCGGTGTGTCTCCTGGTTTTTCCACAAAATTAATAATCCGGGAATTTTCATCTGATTCCAGGATTCCCAGGGATCCCGCATCCCGGCGGTCGGTGGGTTTGGTGGCAATGGTGACCTCCGCGCCCCGGGCCACATGCTCGGCCAGCATGGCTTTGAAATCCATAGAATAGAGCTGGTCTCCACTAAGAATGACCACGTAATCCGGATTTTCATTCCCCAGATGGTTCATGGTTTTGCGGACCGCATCCGCTGTGCCGGTGTACCAGCTTTCATCCCCCGGGCTTTGCTGGGCTGCCAGAATCCGAACGAAATTTTTGGAGAAAGAGTCAAACCGGTAGCTGGTGTGAATGTGCCGGTGCAAAGACTCGCTGTTAAACTGAGTCAGCACAAAAATCCGCTTGATGTCATTGTTGATGCAGTTGCTGATGGGAATATCCACCAGACGGTATTTTCCGGCGATGGGAACTGCAGGTTTGGCCCGTTCCGAAGTCAGTGGCTGCAAACGGGTTCCGGCTCCTCCACCTAATATAACACCAATGACATTCATAGATTCTCCTAAGGGTTACGATAACAAATTCATCATTCCACAGCTCTATACGATTGTCAGCGAAAAGAAGATGAAAAATTGATGAAGAATTGCCTCAGACTTGCTTTTCCCCCGGGATGGTCCATACAGAAGCCTTTTCAGGAGCAATATCGATGAAGACAATCTATTTAAGTGGACCGATTATGGACGAACACCTGGGCCTGGCCCGGGAATGGCGGGAGGATGCAAAGATCAAACTGGGCGGACACTTCCGGCTGCTGGACCCGATGCGCCGGAATTTCAAGGACCGGGAGGTCGACTCGGCCAATGAAATCGTGGAATTTGATCTCCAGGATGTCCGCGACGCTGATATTCTGCTGGTCAATTACAACAAGGCCTCCATCGGCACCTCCATGGAAGTCTTTTACGCCGCGCGGGAACTGGGGAAATTTGTGATCGCGTTCAGCCCCTTTACTTTTCAGGACTGCAGTCCATGGATGGTGAAATACTGCACCAAGATTCTCCCGACCCTTTCGCAGGCCAGTGACTATTTAATCAGTCATTTCGGAGAATAAAGGCACGCGGATGATTCTGAAACTTGAACCCTACTCCGGACTGAGCGGCGATATGTTTCTGGGCGCGCTGGCTCCCCTGCTGCAGGCCGAAGAGGACATCATCGCCCTGCCGGAAAAACTCGGACTGTCCTGCGTGGAGGTGAGCTTCAAGGATGTGATCCGTTCCACCATCCGCTGTCGTAAAGCCACTGTGACGCTTCAGGGTCAGCCCCCGCTCAGCGAAAAGGATGCTCATTCGCATGGACACGGACATCATCACGGACATGAGCACGGACATGATCATGGGCATCATCACCATGAACACGATCACGGACACGATCACGGACATTCGCACGCCCCCCACTCCCATCGGGCCTATACTGACATTGTAAAAATCATCGATGCGGCTGATCTTCCTGCGGGAGCCAAACAGCTGGCGCAGAAAATGTTTCTGAAACTCGGCGAAGCGGAATCCGGTATGCACGGGGTTCCACTGGATGAAGTGCATTTTCATGAGGTGGGTGCGGAGGATGCACTGGTGGATCTGGTTGGGGCCGCGCTGCTGCTGGACAAACTCCGTCCGGAAGCGGTTTACTCCACGCCGGTCTGTGTGGGGAGCGGTTTTGTGCACACCGCCCATGGACGTCTTCCGGTACCGGCCCCCGCCACCCAGAAGTTACTGGAAGGAATGCCGCATTTCCATGGCCCGGTCGAAAAAGAAATGACTACTCCTACCGGTGCCGCCATCTATGCCGTGCTTCAACCCCGTTTTGAAATTCCGGTTTTGTCTGTGCGGCAGAGCGGTTTGGGGGCGGGCACCCGCGATCTGGATCAGCCGAACGCTCTCCGGATCAGTCTTTGCGATGCGGCGGAGACGGGATCCCGCGAGGCGGTCCAACTGCTGGAAACCAACCTGGACAATGTGAGCGCCGAGGATCTGGGTGCCGATCTGATTCAGGATTTGCTCGATCAGGGAGCTTTGGATGCCTGGCTGACACCGATTCTGATGAAAAAGGGACGTCCGGCCCAGCAGCTGCAGCTGCTCTGCCGTCCCGAAACCGGCCCGGCCCTGAGTGAATACCTGTTGCAGCGGGTTCCCACCCTCGGGGTGAGGTCGTTTGACGGTCAACGGTTCACCTTGGACCGGGAAATCCGGGTACTTTCTCTGCCCCAGGGGGTGGTGGAAGTGAAGGTCCACAAGCTGCCGAACGGTCAGGAACGCTATTTCCCGGAATACGAAAGCTGTCGGATTTTGGCGGAGACCTGCGGGACTCCCCTTGCAGAGATCCGAGAATCCGCCCGCCGGGCGGCGGAGCTCAGTCGCTGACCGGACCGGGGGCATGCTGCCGCAGGGATGCGGAACCTCCAGCTGGACGCGGGGCATCCCTGCCCCGGTCTTCCAACCGGATCGGGGGCATGCTGCCCCCTTAATTCTGCCGCAGAGATACGGCACCTCCAGCTGGACGCGGGGCATCCCTGCCCCGGTCTTCCAACCGGACCGGGGGCATGCTGCCCCCTTAATTCTGCCGCAGGGATGCGGCACCTCCAGCTGGACGCGGGGCATCCCTGCCCCGGTCTTCCAACCGGATCGGGGGC
>JBMTJR010000076.1:0-9359 GCA_049438565.1 Kiritimatiellia bacterium | reverse complement strand
TTTTTGTATAACCCCTTGTAGTAAGCACTTGTTATGAAACTCCGTGCAACCCTGGAAACGATCGTACACATTCCCCTTTACAGAAAATCACGGACGGGGTAGGTTGTTATTATGACTTTTTCATTCACTTCCTCCAAACAGGGATCGGCACTGCTCTTGACAATTCTGGTGACGTCTCTGTTACTTTTGCTGGTATTGGCTTTCGCAGCCCACGTGCGTCTGGAACTGCGCGGAGTTGTCTTGCGGCAACAACTAACCATGACCCAAGCCAACGCACGGCTGGCCCTGGAGTTAGGGATTACCCAGCTTCAGGAAAATGCCGGTCCGGACACGCGGGTTACCGCCACCGCCGGCAGCCCGGGAGATCCGGGGCAAACTCAGTGGACAGGGGTGTGGGACACGGCCGGGGGGGGCGCGGTCTGGCTGGTGAGCGGGAACGCCGTTCCGACATCCCCGCCTCCACCCGCGGATTCCGTCAAAATGGTGTCGGCAACCCCCCGTCATGCGGAGGTTCGCGCACCGTTGGCGCTCATGGGCGCTGGTCCGGAGCGGATGTGCTGGTGGGTGGGGGATGAAGGGGTGAAGGCCAGAGTGGATTTGGCCGGGTCTCCGACACCTGCGGACTTGAACGACCGCCTGAGTCTCTCGCGCAGTGCGCAAGCCCCCGACTTGCCTTCGCTGGGCGGTCAATGGGCCTCTTCGGTCAACCAAAGCCGTTTCGGAGCCTCCGATGTGAGTTTCCGCCGGCGTCTGGCGGATCGCGGATCCCTTGATCTCGCGGCGGATGGAATCGGCCTGCCGGACGTTTTTCACGATCTGACCGTGCACGGGGAGGGGCTCCCCGTGAATGTGGTGGAGGGCGGGGTGAAAACTGATTTATCTATTCTGCTCGACGAGTCAAGTCTGGGCCATCCCATGCTGGCGAGATCCCTGGGCGCCTCCCCAACCCTGAGTGGCAGTTTCCCCGCCGTGGCGAATCCGGATGTGTTTTTCCTGAGTGACCGCATCGGCATGACGGGAGCTGTCCGCTCCGGGCCCAACATGGGCATTCTCTGGAACTACGGACGGCTGTGGGAGGATGTCACAAACCACGAAATCCGGACGCTGCTCCCGCATCCGGTGCTGGAGACCGATTTGCGGACCGAGAACTGGTTTCCCTACACCAGCAGCGGCACCAAGCAGTTTGAACGTGACCGGCAGCATGTCAACAGCCCGGTCATGCCCGTCCTTTCCCATCTCCAAATCAGCCTCCGCCTCCGCTCCAAATTGGATCCTGCCGGCGGGGTGGACCCCGTCAGTGGAAACCCCTTGTATATTGTCCAGCTTGAAATCAAACCGGTGGTGGGCTTGTGGAATCCCTACAATGTTCAAATTCGCAGACAATACTACGTGATCGATTACCTCTTAGCACCGATGTTGAAATTGCGCATCCGTCCTCCGGGGGCGGTGGCGGGGACCTTTGGCGACGAATATGAGACCAGCAGTTGGCTTCGGCTGCTGTGGCACAGCGACCGGCCGGAGATCCCCACCCCGGAGCTGCCACAAGGAGGGAAATGGGTCAGCCTTGTCACTTCGCAGGGGCCCAATTTCGAACCGGGCGAGGTGCGTATGTTTTCCGTGGATGAGCTGCGCGAAGCGGTGAATGGTAAAGTGCAGCAGATGAACCTGATATCACGTTATCATTCCACAGGGGCCTTTGTCGCGAATCTTGAATTCCAAACGAGCATGGCGAATCGCCAGATTCTGAAGGTGCCGGGAGGGACGGAGCTGTGGTTCCACGATGTATACATGCAGGACAGCCACCATCCCGAGTTTTCGGCCATGTTCCCCAATATCAATCCGGTGGCCACCCCGGCCTGGGTCACGCTGAAGATTGGGAGCAAGGGTTTAAGCCGCTTTACAGGGATCTGGAACGGCGGAGACATCCAGCAGCGGGCCGCCGCAGGCGACCGGACGGTCCCGGAACGAATCCTCGGCAATGTCAACAACCGGAATCCGGTGCGGGTTGAAGACCTGATCCACGGCAACCACCACATCGGCACCTGGTCGTTCCACCTGCGCACCTCCACCCAGATGGAGGCCCCTGAACAGCGGGTCCGCGGGTGGGTGGACGCCGATCCCCGCCCTCTGGTCGGAAACCGACTTTGGGACGGACTCCGCGCCTCCGCTGGTGCCGACGACGGCTGGGATCTGATGTCAATGTGGATGGGTGGTTCCCTGAACGAGCCTGCCCTCAGCGATGGCGGGGGCGGCAACCGCGGACTGCTCGCCGTGGGCGGAGTGGGTAACCCCGCCCCCCAGTCGGACGGGAGCAAACGCTACCGCGGCTTTCTGGGGGCCAGCAACACGCCCACGGGGGGCGTCACCCACCTGCCGGTTTTTGATGTGCCGACCTCACCGATTGTGTCGCTCGGTCAGTTCCAGCACGCCAAATTCTCCCGCTACAGTTTCGAACCCGGCTTCGCGTTTGGCAACTCCTACGCCAACCCCCGCATTCCCCTCGACCGCACCCGGGCGGACAACTTCAACGGGGAAGCTGGGTTGACCCTGAATGATTTGAGTTATGAACTGAACCGACGGCTTTGGGACCGCTATTTCCTCTCCACCCTCGCCCCGGCCTACGCCGGCGGCGGCAACAGCATCGACACCGCGTTCGCAGGACGCCTGGACCGGCTGCCCAACCCCCGCATGTTGTACCGTCCGCTGGACGGCGACACGACTCCGGACGGGTTGATCGCGGAGGCGGGCGAACGGGCGGCCGAGGCGCTCGCCTCCCGCATCCGGGTCCAGGGCGCCTTCAATGTCAACTCCCTCTCGAAAACCGCATGGAAGGCGGTGCTCAGTTCCATGGTCAACGCCGAACTGCCGGTGGTGAACCCCCTGACCCGTGCCCTTTCCTGGGAGTCGCCCGCAGGAATCCGCTTTTCCCGTTTCGGGCATGTGCTGTCCTCCATACCCTACAACCGGGGCGAACCCGGCCATGAAGGCTTCTGGCAGGGCTGGCGGAAGCTGAGCGCGGCGGAGTTGGATGCGCTTGCGGAGGAAATCGTTCAGGAAGTCAAAGCCAGAGGACCTTTCCGGTCCATGGCGGACTTTGTAAACCGAACTCCGTCCAGTCCGACGCTGGCCCACCGCCGCAAGGGGGCCTTGCAGGCGGCGCTTGACCGGACGGTGAACCGCCAGGGGACGGATCTTCCCGCCGATCTGGGTGGGCAGGCCGAGCGGCCCCTGGGCGCCGCATACTCCGACGCCTTTGATGGCGAGAGCGAGTCCGCCGGCGCGGCCGGGTATCTGCTACAGGGGGATTTGCTGCAGGCGCTGGCTCCGGTGTTCACGGTGCGCTCGGACACCTTTGTGGTGAGAGGATATGCCGAAACCCCGGGCCCCGGCGGGGCATCCCTCCGCGCCTGGTGCGAAGCGGTGGTGCAGCGGGATGCGGAATACCTGGATCCCGCCGATCCCGCCTGGGCGCAGCCGGCTTCGGACACGCTTCAGGCTGTAAACCAACGATTCGGACGCCGCTTCAAGGTGGTTTCTTTCCGGTGGCTGAATGAGGAGGATCTATGAAAAGCCTGGTGACGTTCCGGCTCCTGATGGTCCTCTGCGTCTTTGTTCCGCAGGCACGCGCACAGGAGGAGCCGGAGATTCAAACCGAGCTGCTGGCCCTGGCCCTGGGAGAGCCCATGGGGGAGCTGTATTTTCAGTCCGAAGAAAAAGTGCGGACGCTGAATTTCGGCATGGTGGGTCTGGGCCGTCCGGTTTCCTACCGGGGCCCCGCCCATCTGGGTCTCTGTCTCAGCCGGGAAAAGGCAGCGACTGTGCTTCCCCCGGATCACCCGGGGCCGCTTCCCGCCGACCACCGGATTTCCCTGCATCCTCCGGCAGACCGCATGCTGCTCCTGGGCCACAAACAGGAGGGGAGGCAGATGTTCTTCCGCGTTCTCCCCCTCCCCACCCAAACGTTCCGGCCCGGACAGTTTCTTTTATTCAATCTCTCCGGGCATACGCTCCGGATACGCCTTGGCACCGATCTGCTGTCCCTGGATCCCGGCAGGCGGAGTTTTCTCCAGCCCGCGCCCCCCTCTGGGGAAGACCCGGATTTGGACGTGAGGATTGTCACGGAAATCGACGGGGATTTGAAACTGGTTTACTCCAGTGTGATCGCGCACGATCCGACGAAGCGCACGTTGATTTTTTTCTTCAATGGAGGCCACCCGTCCATGCCCCTCCAGCTCCGGTTTCTTCATGACCGGGTTCCACCCCCGGCCGAACCCGCTCCCTGAAATTCCACCGCTTTCGAAGTCGAACGCGTCTACGGCATCCTCCAGCGTGGACAGGATCGCCCGGCAGCATCCACTACCGCGCCCTGTTCTGCGTGGGCATCTTTCTCTTCTTCCTTCACAGTGTGTCCGGAGACTGGGACCGGCATGGCGGAGCGGGCATTCATTTCAGTGCGAAAGGCGATGCCCCGGACGGTTCCACCCGCCGCTCCTGTTTCGACGGGTTGCGGGTTGAAGACTGCTTCTTTCATGATGTCAGCTTTTATGGAATTCTGGTGAGTGGCTGGGAAAACCGCTTCCGGGGGGATGGTTGGTTCCCGAGCACCGGGGTGGTGATCCGGAACAATGGAAACGGTTATCTGCTGTTGTGCTCTCCCGATCAGAGCGTGCCGGGCACGGAGGGGATCGTGGTTCGCTACCATCTGAGTGTGAACGACGGCACGACGCCCAAGAACGGGATCTTTAACCCACTCCCCGCAAGCTTTCACCGGGATCCCGCCGAAAGGCTGATTGTTGCATCCGCCCGGGTAAAGGGCCTGGCTCTTGCAACGCATGACCGCAAGCTCCAGTATGCGTGTTCTTTGCCAATCTGGAAGGGTGTTTCAAGCTGCAATTTCGGATTTTAACAGGGTTGCACGGAGTTTCATAACAAGTGCTTACTACAAGGGGTTATACAAAAAATTTCGCTAATCGGATTCACCAGAGCCCATCTTGGCATCATTTTCATGATCTTAATCGTTAGGGTTTTCGTAATCGTTGTCGTGATCGTTGTCGTGATCGAAAATTCTCAATGTTTGAGCCGATTATGATTACGATCAGGATTACGATTAGGAATTTTCTTTAAATCGTTATCACAAAACCAAGTAGACCTGAGAACTTTTCAGCCCTGGGATTTTAAACCCGTATGCAGCACAGCACGGGAATCCATCCTCCAGGAAACAACTTAAGTTTGCATGCATTCTTTGGCAATTTGCTGATAGAGGAGCGCCTGTTCGTAGCGATCGGACTCTTCACGGAGAGATCCGTCCCTATCCGGAAAAACCCTGGCGTAATAGAATTTGCAGGTAAGGAGTTCAGGAGCAAAGATGAGCACATCCCCGGGTCCGGCTTGCGTTTTAAATCCCTGCATCGCCATTGACCACATCATTTTAAAATCCGCAAAATAGTCATTGCCCGTGGCCATGATGGGAGTGGCGCGCATATTTTCGATCGGTGCCTGCATAAAACCCGGGGCCGCGATTCGTCCGTGCATGAAAGCTGTGCGGTCGAAAATGGGTTGCATGAAGCAGAGCTTTTGATTGAAATCACCATAGACCATTTCCTGACCACAGTAGTAATGACTTAAATCTGCATTCAGTAAGAGTTCCGGGCGGCGCCGGAGCAGTTGCACGGTCCGCCACATGTCCTGGGTGATTGTGGCACGGTGGGTTTCCACAAAAGCGGGGAGGTTGTGCTGCTCCGAGGCTTCCAGCACCGCATCCACCAGTGCGTCCACCTCCGGGTCGTCTTCGATGCCCCAGGCGAGGTGCAGGGTGATGCAGCTGTCCCCGAGGTCTTTGTGTTGTTTGAACACCTCAGCGACCTCGGAGACGTTGTTGATACGGTCCAGGCCACAGAAGGGCAGGATGTCAGAGCGGGGGGAGAGATCGGTGACCTGTACTCCCTCAAAGCCGTCCTCTTTCAGCTTGTGCAGCGCCTCATCCCCCTCCAGGCCCGGCCAGGAACTTTCTGGAGGGAGGTCGAAAAGATTATCAAGATTGAGGTAGACCCGGAGTTTGGGTTGTTCGCAGGTTCCGTCATTCAGGTAGCGGGGCATGATGTTCTTTTTTTTGGTACAGTATAGGCTTGAAATGCCTGTAATGAATGCACAAGATGCAGGCAATATGAAAAAAGCAAAGTCAATTCAGTATACGATTCGAGGCGTTTCCGAACAGACGGACCGCCTGATTCGGGAAAAAGCAGCGTTGTATGGGGGTAGTCTGAATGAGACGGCGTTGAAACTTCTTGAGGAGGGAGTGGGGATAAAAGAGGACCGGGTGTTTCATGATTTGGACGGCTATTCAGAGACCTGGGTTGCAGATCCTGCGTGCGATGAATTATTGGAGAGCATGCGGGTGATTGAGAAGGATCTCTGGAAATGAGGATTGCGCTGGACACAAACCGTTATCGGGATTTCTGTGCGGGGCAACCGGAAGTTTTGACCAACGTTCAACGGGCTGAACAGCTTTTTCTGCCGTTGCCGGTGTTGGGGGAACTTCGGGCGGGGTTCGCGTGCGGCACCCTGGCCCGGAAAAACGAAGCGGTATTGAACCGTTTTCTGAACGAGAGCCGGGTGAGTGTGTTGTGCATGGATCAGGCCACCTGCTTTTGGTACGCCCGGCTGTTCAGACAGCTTCGGGAGCAGGGAACGCCGATTCCGACCAACGACCTGTGGATTGCCGCGTTGGTGGAGCAACACAACCTTTACCTTTACACAAGGGACCATCACTTCAGGCATCTTCCCCAGTTGCCGTTGATGTGATTCTCAAAACTCATCATAGGCAATCTGTTCAGGGGTCAAGCCGTAGGTCATCAGCATTTTGGTGCAAGCTTTGATCATCATGGGCGGACCGCAAAGATAGAATTCGAGGGAGGCGGGATGGGGATGGTCTTTGAGGAACTGTTCCTCGACGATGTGGTGGATAAACCCGGCGTGTCCGGTCCAGTTGTCTTCGGGCAGCGGCTCGGAGAGGGCCAACTCAAAGCGGAAGTTCTCGTTTTTTGCGGCCAGTTCATGGAAATAGTCCTGATAATAGATTTCCTGCCGGGAACGGGCGCCGTACCAGAAGCTGACCTGACGGGCGGTATGCTCATCTTCGAATAAATGTTCAAGTTGGGCTCGGAGGGGGCCCATGCCTGCGCCGCCGCCAATGTAGACCATTTCCTTTTGGGTGGGTTTGATGTGAAAGTCGCCGAAAGGACCGATGGCTGTAACGGGGTCGCCGGGCTGGAGGCTGAAGACATAGGCGGAGCCCACCCCTGGCGGACAGTCCTGACCGGGCGGCGGAGTGGCCAGCCGGACGTTGAAAACCAGTTTGCCTTCTCCATGCACACGGCCCGCCAGAGAATAGTTGTTGCGTTTGGGAGTGGGGTTGCTTACCTCCAGATCGAACACATGCTGGTTGGTCCAGACTGTACGGTAGGGTTCCGGGATGTCGAAATCTTTGAAGGAAAGCAGCACGTAGTCGGGAATGTCGAGCTGCATGTAGTCGCCGGGAGTGAAGTCGGGCAGGGTTTCGCCTTCCGCCGCCTCCAGGGTGAGTTCGCGGATGAAGGTGGAGACGTTGCGGGTGGCGGCAACGCGGAGGTTGAGACGTCGTTCTTCGCGGGCACCGGCACCGCCGGGATTGAGGAGGTTGAGCCAAATGCGTCCGGCGCGCTCCTCGATGGGATAGGTGGCCAGTCCGCGGCAGATGGGGGCGCGGGCGGGGGAGCCGTCTTCGAGCTTGAAGCGACCGTTATGTTTGGGGCATTCGATCATATCGCCTACGATGAGTCCATCGGACAGATGGGTGTTGCCGTGGGTGCACATGCCGTCGGTTGCGAAGAGTTTCCCGTTCGCATCACGATAGAGGGCAAAGGTTTTTTTACCGTGGTCAAAGCGGATGACATCGGCGTGGCCAAGGTCGGCCGCCGCACAGATTTCCAGCCAGCCCCCGGCATCGGGGGCGGTGTCGGAGCTGAAGGTGCCTTCTTCCACGCGGACTTTGGGGGGAGGCAGTTTCCGTTTCACATGCCATGCCGGATCCTTGACCTGCCGAAGGATGGCGGGAAAAATCTCTTTCCAGGCGGTCCAGAGGCTGGGGTAGGGGGTGGGACAGTCATCCTTGATCGCCGCATGCAGTTCCGGCAGACGGTGATAAGGCACCAGAGGGAACATGTGGTGTTCGACATGAAAGTTCATGTTCCAGTAGAGAAAACGGTGCAGACGGCACATATACACGGTGCGGCAGTTCAGGCGGTGATCCAGTACATTTTCCGCGAGGCCCGCATGCTGGGTGAGACCGTAGACCAGCATCAGCCAGGTGCCGAAAAGGTGGGGGAGGAGAATGAGGAAAAGCGGAAGCCAGGTCTGGAGGATCACGGAAGTGGCGATCACGGCCAGGTAGATCCCCAGATAGACGCGGGCCCGGAAAAACACCTTGCCGAATTCTGTTTCAGGAATGAAGGTTTTCTCTTCCGGCGTCATACGTCCGAGGCTGTGGGTGAAGATGTGTTTGAAATAGTTTTTGTAGACCGGCAGGCTGAAAATTCCGAGGAAGAGCGCCTTGAGGTCGGGGGGGCGCGGAACGGCGATTTCCGGATCACGGCCCACGATGATGGTGTCGCTGTGGTGGCGGGTGTGACTCCAGCGCCAGACGGTGGATTCGCGCATGACCATAAAGGAGGCGATCTCGTAGAGGGTGTTGTTCATCCAGTCGGTTTTAAAAGCGGTGCCGTGACTGGACTCGTGCCACCGGGAATCCGAGGTGGAGGCGTAGAGCACGGCATAGCCGAGATAGGGAAGGGCGGCCCAGACCGAGCCCCACAGCATCGCGGTTGCGACAGCGAGACCGATGATGAGTGCGAACCAGATCAGGCAGTCGCGAATGGCGGGGCCGTCCCGGCGTTCCAGGAGAGCGCGCATGGTGGCTCTTGGAACCGGACATTGATACCAGTCCGCTTCCGCCAGACCCCGCTCGACCGCCTTGCGGGAATTTTCACCCACCAGACTGTAGTCCAGATGTTTTAACGGCGGCAGCACCGCGTGAGATTCGTGTTCCATGATTTCAGCCATAGCAAACTCCCTAATTGATTGTTATTGTAAATGGTACACGCAATCCGTGTCAGAAATCTTCTCGCATCCGCGCAGAAATATCTCATATTTTGCCGTGATCGACGGCGCTGTGATTTTTCTTATGAGCCTATAATATTTTTTTGACAAAGCTATGGCAGTGCCATACTCTGTATGGCATGAAGATGACCATGCATATTGATGAAAAGCTGCTCCAGAATGTGATCGAGCATTACGGTTTTGTAAGCAAAACAGAAGCAGTACAC
>JBMTJR010000075.1:0-9379 GCA_049438565.1 Kiritimatiellia bacterium | reverse complement strand
GGAGTTTGCGGAGATAGCTTTCCGGATCTGACTTTAGTTTCTGCAGGGAGGCCTGCACTCTTTCGAGCTGGGTTGCCACCGAGTGCCGGGTCACGGTGTCCGGATGCTCGTTTTTGATATGGCGCTCCAGATATGCGGCCTGTTGGGTGAGGGTCCGGATTTCCAGATTCAGTTTGGCCCGGAGGCGTTCCTGATACCAGTCACTGTCCAGCACCGCCTCCAGGGTGAACATGGCGCGGATTTCCGGATCGTGCAGATCTTTCCCTTCGTATTCCCCGTAGGCCATGATGTGCAGCAGCGCCTTGAGCGGAGGAATCGCAAGTTCGATTCCGCCGTCGGAGAAGTAATTGAGGGCCGCTTTTTTCTGAGCCTCGATGATGTTGGCGATCCCGTCCACAAAGTATTCCATACTCTGCAGTTCGGGTTTGAGCATCTCTTCGTTGAGGACAGAGTCCGGATGGCTGAAGATGCGGCCGAAGATATTCAGAGTGAAGGCCTTGGTGATGCGGTATCCCAGACGGCTGGCGAGTACGGTTTTTCCTTCGTATTCGAAATCCTGCAGGGCTTCGAGATATCCCTCCTGAATCAGCCATTTCGGATCGCGTTCATGCGGGTGCATACGGCACCACAATTCCGGAACCAGCAGACTGATGTCGTGATCGACGCGGTACTTGTGTCCCACATAACCGGCGGCGGTGCTGAAGGCGTGGCTTTGCGTCAGAATATAGCTGATCAGGGCGTTGTTCAGGTCGGTGACCGGAAGCAGGGCATTAAACGGGGCTTTGGTGAGGGCCCCTTCGGAACCCGCGCCGGTGGTGGAGGGGGATTTGCCGGTGAGGCTGGCCACGAAATCCATAAACAGTTCCGGAAGTTCCTGATAATGGATCGGGTTGTAGACCGCGAGGGGGCGGATGCCCGCTTTGGGTTCCGGGGGATTGTTCCGGCGTCCGGGAAGAACGGCACCCACGGGATGAAACACCGCGCTGTTTTCGGGCAGCCGGCGGTAGAGGCGCACTCCGAGGTCCGCGAGATACTCCTCGCGCTGCGCGCCCAGATCCGGACGGTTCTGCAGGTAGCGGGGATTCTTGGTCGGCGCACCGTCCACGATGCGGGGACAGTTGTTGCTGACGAAGAAGTCGGGGCCGTCCTCCTGGGCCACAAAATCGCGCATGGCCTCCTGCATCACCGGGGTGAACTGTCCGAATTTGATCACATCGTCCACCATTTCCTTCACCTCGGCCCGACTCAGGGGCGCGTAATTGGAGAAGAAATTCTGTTTGGTGGCGTAGTCAAATTCGGTGTGATTGTCGTATCCGGGAATGATGGCGTCGTCCGGCCGCTGGAAAAGACGGAATTCGCAGTTTTCCACAAATTTACAGGAGGGACCCTGGTAAAAGGCGGGAAGATTGCTTACCTGATCTGCGGGAACCACCACGGAGGCAGTGATGTCGTCCTCCCGCTGCAGTTTGCTGGCCGGCCAGAAATCTTTGCGCAGACTGAACAGCCGCCAGGCGTTCTCCTCGGAGTAGCCGAGCCGCACATAGGAACCGATCACCTGACGCTGACGGTAACGGAGTTCGACGCCCTGCTGACCGTTGATGGTGTCCACATTGAAACGTTCGCGCCAGTTTTCGCCCCAGTGCGGACGGTAGAAGCGTTTAACCGTAAGCACCAGATCTTTGACCCGGTGGGGGATGCTGTTCAGCCAGGCGTTGTATTCTTCGGTGTACTCGGGATTGGGAGTGAGCAGACGCACCACGGAGCCCAGAGAGCGCTCTTCGCTCAAAAGAGGGCGGCTGGGTTTGCCGGGTACTTTGGGAAACTGGAAACGCGCGGAATAATCCTTGCGGGTGATTTCCTCGACCATGTCCATCTCTTCGGAAAAGTTCGGAGTGAACACCGGGGCGTTGACCATGGCATCGGTGATGGGTTTGGAGATTTCCGATTTTCCCCCGCCGGACACCGTGCAGGGTTTGTGACAGAGCAGTCCTTCTGCACTGGTGCCGGTGAGGCGCCAGCGCTGACCGGTCTGCGGGTTGAGCATGTTCACTTTATAGCCGCTGGGGAGAAGGTAAGTGTTTTCCGGTCGCAGCCGGATCTGCTGGGGGCCCTGCTCATTTTCCCACTGAATGCTCAGAGTGCGCAGTTCGAAGTAGGCGTTTTCGGGGACATAGATGATGTCGGGATAATTTTTGTCGACCGCATATCCTTCGGGCCGCAGCTCCAGGCGCTCCCGGTGACGTTCGACCACTTCGGAAAAGCTGTGATCGACCTCTTTGTTCAGAAAGCTGAGCCGGAAATCCTCGCCCAGGTCAAAACTGGGGAAAGTCAGGGCGCCCCCGGCATGCTCCTCCTCCACCAGCCCGTAGAGATTGGCGGCGTAGCTGAGCTGGGTTTTGACCTCTTTTTTGCAGTATCCGAAATAATTGTCGGCGATCAGAGTAACGATAACGCCTTCTTCATTCCGGAGAGTGACTTTGAAGGCGGTGCCGTCGTTGTACTTCTCGTTTTCATCCGACCAGCACATTCCGTCGCGTATCTGGCGCGGAGTGGCCGCATCGATATGAGGAAGACCGAGCTCCTTTTTGGTCAGTTCCAGAAGCTGGGGAGCAAGAATCACGCAGCCGGTGTGTCCGGACCATTCTGCGGTGTCCAGACGGGCATCGTTTTCGGGAAGCAGAGGATTGCCGGCATTTCCGAAAATACTTTCCACAAAATCCAGATTGGCCACCATGTTTCCGGGGGCGAAAAAGCGCACCTCCATGGTTTTGCGGCCGGTGACTCCGGAGATGGCGGGACAGACCAGCGGGCGTAGGAGCAGGGAAACCCAGGTGCTGGCCTTCCGATCCTGATTGCTGGTGAAAGGAAGCTGAAGCAGGTCGTCCGGGGGCTGAAGGGCGGAGGCGAGCAGACGGGCAAAGGTCTGCACCGGAACGGCCTTCTTGTCGTCCGGAATCGGGAGGCCGCCCTCGCAGACATGAAAGACACCCTTGGTGGTGCGGCGGTCATGCTTGGGGTTGTGCAGCACGCCGTTGGCGGTGCGGTAGCTTTCGATAATATCTGATTTGAAGTCGTCCCGGTCCGGGGGAATGGAAAGGGCTCGGGCGATGCCGTGACGGTCCAGTTCAAAAGTCTGTCTGGGCAGCCAGGGGCGGTCCTCTTCGATCCCGTGGGCCTTGAAAAAGGACCTTAGAAACGACTGAACATGATGGTCCACCGGACACATGTAATCCGCAAGCAGCCGGTCCTTGGCTTTGGCGGTGGCCAGCAGATTTTTGCCAAGCTCCAGAAAGGGGTTATCATCGTCCTTTCCGTAAATAGGAAGGTCCAATGCGGAAAGTTTGATATTGATATAGTGAATCAGATCCACCTCGTTGCGGGAATCGGGGTGGCCGGGATCTGAATATCCAATGCTTTCTTTTAAATTTCTCATAATTTTCAGGGAGGTTGCGTATGGGGAAAGACCGTTTTCCTTTGCCGTCAAGACATTGGAAAATCAATAACAACCCCTCGAAAACTCTGTGCAGGGATAAAATACAGCTTTTTCAAAGGAAGTGGTTGCAAAACCCGTGAATCTGGGATATTCAATCTGCCTCCTTTAATTACAAATTTGTATGCCAGCCAAAAAAGATCAAGACCTCATTCAAGTTGACGGTGTCGTCAATCAAGTGCTCCCGGCCACCATGTACCGGGTTGAGCTTGAAAACGGCCATGAAATCCTTGCCCACATCAGTGGCAAGATGCGCAAGCACTTCATCCGCATCACCACGGGGGACAAAGTTCAGGTTGAAATGTCTCCTTACGACCTCACCAAAGGCCGGATTATCTTCCGGCACCGCAACTGATTCCCATTTTGAGTGGAGCGAAACCGGGATCTTCCCGGTTTTTTTGTTGGCCGCTTGAACTATTCCGGTTTGGGTGAAACTTTTAGCTTGGTTTACCATCTGATTTTATCAGGGAATTTAAATGGACCACGATATCTTTTTTGACTGTCCGCAGTGCAGTCATACTTTAAAAGTTTCTTCCAGTCTAATTGGGGTTCTGGTTGAGTGTCCTGAATGTGTCCGTTCATTCAAGGTTCCGGATGTCCGCGACGGCCTGCACCCCCGCCTGCGGCGTAAGAGCCTTCTGTTGACTTCCACAAATGGCGACGAGAGGCTGGATGACCGCTTGGAGCGGCTGAAAGAGGGGTTTTCCGATTTGCGAAATCAACAAAAAGAATTGCTCCATGGCTTAAAATTTCTTGACGAAAATGCCCGGATTATTCTTAAGCAGGTTAAATTGATCGCTGCTCCGCAATTGACGCCCCCCCCTCAGGGAACCGGGATGATTCCGCGATCTGAACCTTCTTTGACTGAAAATGCTGACATCTGGTTGCGCTGGAGCAGGATTTTTGGCTGGCTTACCCTGGGGATCTCGTTAGGGATCGGGATTCTTTATTTGAAAAATCTCTGATTCCGTTGCTTTCCTATTCTGTTTCCCCGGAGGGGAGGGAGGATTCTTTTTTTTCTTTGCTTGAGGATATCGCCTATGGAACATTTATCATCACTCACTGACTGGACGCCTGAAATTATGATGGAGGTGCTGGAGCTGGCCGCCAGACTCAAAGCGGATCCCTCCGCCTATTCCCAGGCTGCGGCCCGCAAAGTGCTGTTCATGATTTTTGAAAAACCCAGTCTGCGGACCCGGGTGAGTTTTGAAACCGGGATTGTGCGGATGGGGGGGCATGCAATCAATTATGATGTCAGCACCAGTCCTCTCGGGGCCGGAAAAGAAAGTCTGCCGGACACCATCAAAGTGGTCAGCCGCTACGCGGATCTGATTGTGGCCCGGCTGTTCAAGCACAGTGATCTGACTGAAATGATCGCCCATGCCGGCGTGCCGGTGATCAATGGGCTCACCGACTACAGTCATCCCTGCCAGATCATGGCGGATCTGCTGACCATTCAGGAGCACAAGGGCGGGCTGAAAGGGAAAACGCTCTGCTTTCTGGGAGACGGCTACAACAATGTCACCCATTCCCTGCTGTTCGGCGGGGCCATGGCAGGGATGAATGTGCGGGTGGGCTGTCCGCAAGGGGAGGACTATGAGCCGCTGCCTTCCGTGCTCGAAGCCGCGCGCAGACTGGCCGCGCCCCGCGGGGCGGAGCTCACGGTGACCCACGATGCGTTTGAAGCGGCGGACGGGGCGGACATTGTCTACACCGACAGCTGGATGAGTTATCACATTGATCCTGCCGAACTGGATGACCGGGTGAAAAAGTTCATACCCTATCAGGTCACCGCCCCCCTGCTTGCCGCCGCCAAAGCGGACGCGATTTTCATGAATTGTCTGCCTGCAGCCCGGGGATATGAGCAGACGGCAGAGGTGATTGACGGTCCGCAGTCGGTGGTCTTCGACCAGGCGGAGAACCGTCTGCATGCGCAGAATGCTGTCATGCTGCGTCTGCTGTCCAAATGCGGTTGAACCCATGCCGGATCCTCAGCGTATTCTGGTGGTGAAACTCAGTGCGCTGGGGGATCTTTTTCACGCCATGCCGGTCGTACACCGGTTGTCTGAACACTACGGCATCAAAGTGGACTGGGTGACCCAGCCGGAGTATGCGGAGCTGGTGAGCTGTCATCAGGATGTGGACCGGGTGATCGCGTTTCCCCGGCGGGGAGCGGTGAGGGCTTTTCCCGTCTTTGTCCGTCAGTTGCGGGCCCGGAACTACGATCTGGCTCTGGACTTGCAGGGGCTCACCAAGAGCGGACTGGTGTTGGGGCTGTGCCGTGCCCGCCGTAAAATCGGAAGCAGCCGTCCCCGCGAGATGGCCGGACTGTTTGCCGGAGAGACGCCGAAGCCGACGGCCTCCACGCTGCATGCGATGGACCGCTTGTTTGACAGTCTCCGCCATCTGGGCATTGATCCGGACCCGGTGCATTATCCCCTGCGTTTTCCGGAGCAGAGCGGATTTCCTGCGGATTCCTCTCCGGTGGTGGCGCTGGCACCGCGGTCCCGCTGGCCTGCAAAAGACTGGCCGCTGGAGAAGTACCGGGAATTGGGGGAGAGGCTGATCCGGGATTTCGGGGCCCGGGTGTGGGTGATCGGAGGGAAAGAAGACCGGGAAGCCGGGGAGATTCTCTGCCGGGCATTTGGGAATGCGGGACGGAACCTGTGCGGCCGATTTTCCCTGCTGGCCCTGGGCGCTCTGCTGGACCGGGTGGACTGTCTGGTGTGCAACGATTCGGGTCCCATGCATTTTGCCGCGGCGGTGGGCACCCCGCTGGTGGCGCTGTTCGGACCGACAGATCCCGAACGGACGGGTCCGCGGAGTCCGGCCGCGCGGGTGCTGCGTCCACCGCCGGGGGAGGCGGGATACCCCGATCCCCGAAGTTACAAGCAAGGTTCCACGGAATGGATCTCCCGAATTCCGGTGTCAGAAGTTCTGGAGGCGGTCCGGTCACAATTGCAGAGGGTTCCCGAAGGATGAACCGGCAGGAAAAGGCCGATTTTTTCATCGACGAATCCGCTTGAAATTGCCTATAAATGCGCTTCTTTACTCCCCCGTTTTTGAACGCTAAACCTTTTGGAGATCGCATATGCGTCGCGTAGTTGTCACAGGATATGGAATTGTAAGCAGCATCGGTAACAACAAAGCTGAAGTGCTCGATTCGTTACTTCACACCAAATCCGGGCTGGAATTTTCGCAGGAATATGCCGACAAGGGGTTCCGGAGTCAGGTTTATGGACCCATCCGCATGGATTTGTCTGAGAACGTGGACCGGAAAATGCTGCGCTTTATGGGCGGCGGTTCCGCATATAACTACGTGGCCATGAAAGAGGCCATCGAGCATGCAGGGCTTCCTCCGGAACTGGTCTCCAATGATCGTTCCGGTCTGATTACCGGTACGGGCGGAACCTCCACCGAAAACGTCGCGGCCACCATCGATCTTTGCCGGGAAAAGGGAGCAAAACGGGTGGGGCCCTACATGGTGCCCCGCACGATGGCCAGCACCAACAGTGCCTGTCTGGCCACCGCGTTCAAGATTCGCGGTCACAATTACAGCATCAGCTCCGCCTGCGCGACCAGTGCCCACTGTATCGGCAATGGCATGGAGCTGATTCAGGCCGGAAAGCAGGATATTATTTTCGCCGGAGGGGGCGAGGAGATTTTCTGGGCATCCACGGTGATGTTCGATGCCATGGGCGCGCTGAGTTCCCAATACAATGACAATCCCTCCGCCGCTTCCCGTCCCTACGACGCGAACCGGGACGGTTTTGTCATCTCCGGCGGCGGAAGCATTGTGGTGCTGGAAGAACTCGAGCATGCCAAAGCCCGCGGCGCCAAAATCTACGGTGAACTGGTGGGGTACGGTGCCACTTCTGACGGAGCCGACATGGTGGCTCCCTCCGGAGAGGGCGCGGTCCGCTGTATGCGCATGGCCATGAGCACCTGTGACACCCCGATTGACTACATCAACACCCACGGCACCAGCACGCCGGCTGGGGATATTGCGGAACTGAGGGCGATCCGGGAAGTCTTTCCGGAGAAAGCACCGCATATCAGCTCCACCAAATCGATCACCGGACACGCCCTGGGCGCGGCGGGATCGAATGAGGCGGTTTACAGTCTGCTGATGCTGGAACACGACTTTGTGGCCGCGAATGCGCATGTGGAAAATCTGGATCCCGCAGCCGGCGATTTGCCGATTGTTCTGGGCGAGAGCCTGAAGAATGCCGGGTTGACCACGGTCATGAGCAACAGCTTCGGCTTCGGGGGAACCAACGCGACCCTGATCATGCGCAAGTATCAGGACTGAACCGAGCCCGGTACAAGGCCGGATTTAGAGCATTTTCTATAATAGCGCAGCCAGATATTTTTTGGTTTGCCACGAAGGTTCGCAAAAGTTTTCGACCCCTATAGCCCCGATCTGAAACGTTCCACATCCGAAAGGACGAGGTGAATTTTATGAATCAGTTACCCTGAATGATGTCATAAAATAAGAAGGCAATTTTCTTATTCGTTTCATAACGGGGCTTTAGGGGTTGAAATTTTCGCGCCGTTTCGCGGCTACAGTTTTATTTACATTGCTCTGGACCGGCTTTTCCGAGTCAATGCTGCGGGCGGCGGCGTCTGCGCCGTCTCCGCGGTTTGTGCGGACGCTCTTTGCTCTCGGAGGGCGGGGGAGCCTTCTTGAGATCCCGGGTCCATGCTTCAATCAGATCGGCCTGGGGTTTGCCGCTGGCGAGGGCGTCGAATTTAAACAGCACCAGCGCATCCCGGAAATAGTTCCGGTGCAGGAAACGCACAATCCGCTGTTCGCTCCGCCGGTCGGTGAAGCGGTCCTGGGAGTAGAGAAGATCAAAGATATTGAAGGCGATTCGTTTGGGAACAAGAATCCGGTCGGAAAGGACGCGCTGCACCTGTTCCACCGCCTCCATACAGGCATTGCGGGGGGAGTGATCTCCTGCCGCAAGGATTTCGTCACGCACGGCCCGGATGTAGGGGGTAAGGAACAGGGCATACGCGAGTTCCTGAGAGGCTTTGATGCCGTGCGTTTTCCATTTGTCCAGCTGCTGCAGGGCCATATGGTGCCAGTGAATTTCCGCCGGAGAGGCCTGCTCCCGGTACCAGGTGGCGAAGCCGGGGAACATGACGTCCAGCAGTCCGCTCTCCTGCCAGTATTTGAACGCGGTTTCCATGGCTCCGCTGTAGAAAAATTTCAGAATCTCCTCATACATGCGGGCATGACTGGCGTGCAGCATTTGGTTCCGCTGACTTAAGATGGCCGCGTAGGTGTTCTCTTCAATGGTCAGACCGAGGGTGGCGGCGAAACGGATGGCCCGGATCATGCGGACCGGATCCTCCTGATAGCGGATCTCCGGTTCGCCGATGCAGTGAATCACCTTCTTTTTGAGGTCCTCGAGACCGCCGACATAGTCGATGATCGAGAAATCCGAAATATCGTAAAACAGCGCGTTCACGGTGAAGTCCCGGCGGAAGGCATCTTCTTCCGGCGTTCCGTATTCGTTGTCCCGGACGACCACGCCCTCCTCATTGATGACCACGTCTCTGCGGGTGTCCTCGCTGGAATCCTCGTCGGCATCCTCTCCGTCCGGTTCCGCGGTCAGACTTCCGGAGGTGGGGGCGCGGAACGTGGCGACTTCGATAATTTCATCCCGGAACATCACGTGGGCCAGGCGGAATCTTCTGCCGATCAGACGGCAGTTGCGGAAGCAGCGTTTCACTTCCTGGGGACTGGCATCGGTGGCCACATCAAAATCTTTCGGCTGACGGCCCAGCAGAAGGTCGCGCACGCATCCGCCCGCCAGATAGCCCTTGTATCCGGATTCGTGGAGACGATAGAGGACCGTAAGTGCATTTTTGCTAATATTA
>JBMTJR010000074.1:0-9478 GCA_049438565.1 Kiritimatiellia bacterium | reverse complement strand
GTCCGCGGTTGGAAAAAAGAAGTTCAACCACGGACCGAACGGACCCCGCGGACCCTATTCAGACTTATTCCGAATAAAATCTTCAGCCGCGAAGGGGCACAAAAGGTTTCTCCCCTATAACCCCCTACTGAAACATATCCCACCCGGAGCGGGGCTCTGGGGGAGAACTTTTTCGCGCCCCTTCGTGGCCAAATAATCCCCCAACCCACCCCCACATGCGTCCGCGCCGTCCTCGCTGTCCGCGGTTGGAAAAAAGAAGTTCAACCACGGACCGAACGGACCCCGCGGACCCGGCACAACGAATTTTCAGGTTTTAATCCCGTAGCCCTGTGTGGTATCGGGAATGCAATCAGAGTTCCGTAACGGTATCCGCCCGCCAGAGTCCACCCGGAGGAAACAGCGATTCCAAACAGGGATTCTCTATTTTGAATCCGCATTTGTGACGGTCTGATTTCCGCAGACCGGTGTAACTGATCCTTCCCACCAGTCCCGGGGCCACCACCCGGACCGGCCCCTTTTTTTCCGTGGTGTTTGCCTGAATGTATTTGAGCAGCGGAACGGAGAGCCGAGGGTCAGAAACCGAAACCCGGACCACACTCACCCTCTCCGCCCCCCGCCAGAGTCCGAAACTGTAATCCGGCTCCCCCGAAAGCACGGCGTACATCAGTTCCGCCTGAATTTCTTTCCGCGGCGTATCCGGATCCGGCGGCGGAAGGCCTTCCTCCCGGGGCGATGATCCCAGCAGTCGACGGTTCACCCGAATCCGTTCCGGCGTGCTGCAGCAGCCCCAGAATTCCACCAGAACCTCCGGATCTTTCAGTCCGGAAAATCTATCATCCAGCTCCGCCTCGAAAGCCTCCCCCCAACCCGCTCCCTCCACCGGCCAACAGCGGGCCAGCGTCTCCGCCAAATCAGAGGTTTCCTTCTGACAGCGGGTCAGCAGCCATTCCGGGATCCCCGAGGATTCGAGGAACAGCTTTTTCAGGGCCGGGCGGGTGTACAGTCGGTCCGGTGACGTCATCAAAGAGACTCGCTCAGATGAACAGATTGGTGCCGGATTGGGCGGAGGCGCCCAGGAATTCAGCCACGCCACCCAGTTCAATTCCGTCAATCAGCTCCTCCTCCCGAATGCCCATCGCCTCCATCGACATGGTGCAGGCCACCAGCCGGGCCCCGCCTTTGACTGCGCTTTCGAGCAGATCCGGAAGGTTGGGAAGATTTTTATCCCGCATCCGGTCTTTCATCATCCGGGTTCCCATGCCTGCCATGTGCATCTGAGACAGCGGCAGCCTGTGCACGCCCTGCGGAAGCATCCAGCCAAACATCCGGTCCATGAAACTTTTATCCGGAACCGCCGGAGAGCTGGTTTTGCGCAGAACATTCAGGCCCCAGAAAGTGAAGAACAGGGTCGCTTTCCCGCCCATGGCCAGGGCGCCGTTGGCAATCACCAATGCCGCCATCGCCTTGTCCAGCTCTCCGGAAAATACCACCAGGGTCGCGTCCTGTGAATGCGCGGACCCCATGACCGGGGCGGGCCTTCCCCCCTGCAGCGGTTTGCGCACCCGGCCCACGACCAGCCCCTCTCTCCGCTCCACCGACAGACAGTCCAGTCCCTGGGCCGAACAGAAGGCGGGCAGATCATTCCTGAATCCGCTGTCCGAAGCAACAATTTCCATTTCCTGACCCGGAGCGAGGCTTTGCAACGCCTCTTTCACCTTCAGAATCGGACCCGGACAGGCCAGACCGCAGGCATCCAGCCGGAGAATCTCCTGCCCTTCCGCTGCCGGAGCGGAGGGGACTTCAGACTTTTTTACCGGCTTCTCCGGGCGGGTCTCTATTTTCATCCCTCCCACATGGGATTTCACATCAAATCCATGCTGCTGCAGAATCCGGGCCGCAAAATAACTCGTCTTGCCCAGGGCGCAGACCGTGGTAACCGGTTTGGATTTGTCCAGTTCGTGCATCCGTTCCCGCAGGCGGGTATACGGAAGGTTCACCGATCCGGGAATCGGACGCAGCTGCGCCATTTCCGAAGGTCGGACATCCACCACCTGCACACTTCCGTCCGTCGGAAGTTCGAAGGCGGGCACATAGGCACCGCTGCGGATGTTGTTGGCGGAGAATCCGGCCGTGTTCAGGGGATCTTTGGCCGAACCAAAGGGCGGCGCATAGGCCAGTTCAAGGTGTTCAAGATCCTCAACCGTCAGCTTTCCGCGTATGGCGGTGGCCAGCACATCCAGGCGCTTGTCCACCCCTTCGGCACCGCTCACCTGTCCGCCGAGAATCCGTCCGGTCGCCTCCTCCCAGAGCAGTTTGACACTCAAGTGCGTCGCACCGGGATAATAACTGGCGTGATTGTAGTCGTTTACAATGGTTTTCTGATATGCCACTCCGAGCTGCTGAAGCCGCTTTTCCGAATGTCCAGTGACTCCGGCCGCCACCTCAAAAACCCGCACAATTGCGGTGCCGATCGAGCCCGGGTACGGACGGGCCTGCCCGCCCAGAATCATATGGTCCGCCGCACAGCGTCCCTGCCGGTTGGCCGGACCGCCCAGCGGCACGGCCGAGGGTCCCCCCAGAATCGGGTCCACCCCTTCACACACATCTCCGACCGCATAGATATCCGGATCGCTGGTCTGCATAAAGGCATTGCTTTGGATATGTCCCCGGGCACCCAGCTGCAGACCCGCCTCCTTGGCCAGACCGCTCTCGGGGCGGACCCCAATGGATAAAATCACCATGTCCGCCTCCAGCGATTTACCGGAGTTCAGCCGGGCTCTGATTTGCTTTCCGGAGGCTTCGAAGCCGGAAATCCCGTCGCCCAAAATCAGCTCCACGCCCTCATCCAGCAGCGCCTGTTCGACCGGCCGCACCATTTCGGCATCCATTTGCGGCAGCACCTGCTCCACCAGTTCCACCAGGGTGACCTGTTTCCGCAAATGCACCAACTGCTCCGCCATTTCCAGACCGATAAATCCGGCTCCGATCACCAATACCTTCTCCGCCTGAGCCGAGGCGGTTTTGATCCGGTCCATGTCCTGCAGATTTCTCAAGGTGTAAATCTCCGGCAGATCGATGCCCGGAAGCGGCGGGGTCAGCGGAGAGGCTCCCGGAGAAAGGACCAGTTTGTCATAGGGAAGCTCCGAAATTTTCCCCTCCCGCAGACTGCGGATCTGGAGGGTTTTGGAGCTGCGGTCGATGGAAACAGCCTCGGTTTCCGCCAGCACTTTGATATTCAGAAGATTTCGCAGCGAATCCGGGGTTTGCAAAGCCAGCTTGCTCCGGTCCTGAATTTCTCCGCCGATGTGATAGGGCAGTCCGCAGTTGGCAAATGAAACATCCGTACCCCGCTCCAGAATGGTGATATCCGCATGTTCATCCAGCCGACGGGCCCGGGCCGCCGCAGAGGCGCCTCCGGCCACACCGCCGACAATGACAATACGAAGAGGAGAAGAAGAGGAGTTATTCATCATGATTTTTCAGGGGTTTGGGTTCCAAGGGTACATTGAAAAGTGTGACAGAAATTCCGCAGCGCCTCACACTGCAGTTCATAATAGATCCGCTGGCCTTCGGAGTGTCCCTCCAGCAATCCCGCTTCGGTGAGTATTTTAAGATGCTGAGAAACCGTGGCCTGCGCCAGAGGGAGGGCCTTCACCAGTTCTCCGCAGGTCAGCCGGCCCTGCTGCTGTAAAAGCAGAATCATCTGAATGCGGGCCGGATGAGAAAGCACCGCCGCAAAATCAGCCAACGCCGAATGCTCGGGAGAGAACAAATTGGATTTCGAAACGGACATGTTTGATCGTATATCGCAGATATACGATTGTACAAACGGAATATTCAAAAAATCGTCTTTCGTTCAGGAGCCTCGCTGGATCGGGGACATTCCTGTCCCCACAAACACAAAGCATCAGAAGCTGTGGGGGTTGCAAACCCCCGATCCGGAATTTTATGAGGCGTTGGGATAAGCGGCGTCATGAATGCAACCAGAGGTGTTCGCTTCATCCAATGCTTGAAAGTTTATTTGTATGCGTCTTTTCGGTCATCTACCGTCAGGATATAAACAATCGGTTCCTCGTTATCCATAGTGTAAAAGACGCGGTAGTTGCCGATACGATACCGCCATGTTTCAGGTTCA
Source organism: Kiritimatiellia bacterium (assembly GCA_049438565.1). GTDB lineage: Bacteria > Verrucomicrobiota > Kiritimatiellia > SS1-B-03-39 > UBA6053 > UBA6053. The sequence goes on along the minus strand of JBMTJR010000074.1, from coordinate 5,343 downwards.
TAACCTTTCAGTTTCTTAATATTTGGCCCGTAACAAGGGGCCGATTTGAGTTGTGGATATACATACTCCGATAATTTTTTCTCAACAACTTTTCTTTTCGACGACGTAATTTTTTTAAGCTGTTTCTGAAACTCGTCGGTTTCGAAGATCTTGTATTCAGACAAAACGACCTCTTCCCGCCTTGGCATCTTTCAAGCCCTTTTTCAGGCTGGCATTCAATGCTGCATTCTCTTCGATCTCAGCCATCTCAAATTCATCCACAACTTCATGCTCTTCAATGAAACGAAGTGCCGCAGTCTCAATGAAATTGGACAATGCACGGTTATCACGTTCAGCCCAATTTCTGAGTTTTCCATAGACACTCTCATCAAGCCTAAGTGTTACTGTTTTAGACATAAATCTCCTTATTCTCCTGTATGCTTACTGAATACAAGCGAATACATTCAGCGTCAAGTTATTTTTTTAACAAGTAGCCCAATAAGTCTGTTGTTTCAATCTGGATGATTGCCAGACCACATGCAATGTAAAATATATGACATTGGATTCTGCCATAGAAATATTGGCTTCGATGGCGGAGCGGCAGGGTCACCCGGAATTGGAATCCGCACCGGCCCGCTCGATCGGGGACATTCCTGTCCCTACAAACCCAAAGCCTCAGAAACTGTGGGGGTTGCAAACCCCCGATCCGGGATGAGATTTTGTGATCCTGCTTGGTGTTTTACAGGGAAGGATGTAAGATATACCGCTCTCAACCGAAACTTTAGCCTATGAAATTTATTTCCTCTTCCCTTTTTTTGATTGTTTTTCTCCTCAGTGCCTGCGGAAAACCACCCTCTGCAGGTGGCGGTCCGCCGGAAGGGGATTTTCCCATGAACGTGGTGGGCGCTCCGGTCACCCTGGAGCCCCTGCGTGAGTCCGTCCTGCTGGTGGGTAGTTTTCTCGCACCGGAACTGATCACCGTGGTCAGCGAAATCCCCGGCGAAATCCTCACCCTGCCCGCCGTTGAGGGCACCCGGGTTCAGGAGGGAGATCTGCTGGTCTCCATCGATGACCGCAAACTGAAAGCCCGAATTTCGGACGCGAAATCGAGAGTGAATCTGGCCGAATCCACCCTCCGGCGGGCCGAACTTCTCCGGGCCGGCAACAGCATCAGCGAACAGGAACTTGATGAGGCCCAGGCCGCACTGGACCAGGCCAAAGCCTCCATGGATCTGCTGGAAGCCGAATTGCAGGATACCCGCATCCATGCACCGATGGACGGCGTGCTGGGCGAACATATGGTCAGCCGCGGACAGGTCGTTCAAATCGGGCAGGAGCTGATGACCCTGGTCAAAACAGATCCGCTGGAAATCAGTTTTGAGGTTCCCGAGCAATACCTGTCCGCTTTGAAGATGGGGCTGAAGGTGAAAATTCAGAGCAAAGCCTATCCGGAAACGGATTTCGAAGGCACCGTCAATTATCTGGCTCCGCGCCTGCGGGTCAATACCCGCACCCTGCCGGTGAAGGCGGAGGTGTCCAATCCGGATGGAAAACTGCGTCCGGGCATGTTTGGAAACGTGGAGCTGGTGCTGAATGAACTCGATGAGGCACTGTTTGTGCCGGAATCGGCAGTGATTCAGCAGGGCACCACCACTCAGGTCGTTGTCCGCAATCCCGCATTCCGCTCGGAATTCCGTCAGGTGAAGGTGGGCGTGCGCCAGGGCGGACGCATGCAGATTCTGGAGGGTCTCCGCGCGGAGGATCAGGTCGTGGCGGAAGGAACCATCAAGGTGTTCCGGCCGGGAATGCTGTTGAATTTCACCGCGGATTCAGCGCGATACGGACTGAAGGCCTCCATGGCCCCCGTTCCCGAAAGATCCGCCCCGCAGGGAGAATAACATGGCCTCTTTCAGCTCCCCATTTATTCGCCGCCCCGTGGCGACGATCATGCTGAATCTTTCGCTGATCGTGTTCGGTCTGCTGGGCCTGCAGCGTCTCCCGGTCCGTGAACTCCCGGATATTGATGCGCCGATTGTGAACGTGCTGGCGATTTACCCCGGTGCCAGCGCTTCGGTGGTGGAATCGGAAGTGACAGAACGTCTGGAGGACGCCATCTCCGGTGTGGAACAGATCAAAATCCTCTCCTCCGTCAGCCGTGAACAGGTTTCCAGTATCACCATCGAGTTCAACAACAGCCACGATATCGAAATTGCCGCCCAGGACGTGCGCGACGCAGTAGCCCGCTCCCGCGGCGCCCTGCCCGAGGATGTGGAGGACCCGATCGTTAGCAAACAGGATGCTAACGCGCGGCCGGTGATGTGGATTTCTTTTTTCAGTGATCAATTCAACACCACGGAGCTGACCCGTATTGCTGATGAACAGGTGCGGGAACGCCTGCAGAATGTCTCCGGTGTCAGCTCCGTAATTATTGGAGGAGAAAAGCGCCGGGCCATCCGGCTGCGTCTGGACAGTAAACTGATGGCCTCCCGCGGAGTCACGGTGCAGGACATCGAACGGGCTCTGATCAACCAGAACGTGGAGCTGCCCAGCGGCCGGATGGAGAGCCGGGACCTCGAATTGACCATCCAGTCCCGCGGGGAGCTGAAAACTCCGGCTGAGTTCGACCGGTTGGTGATCTTCAATGATGGCGACGCGCTGGTCCGCTTTCAGGATGTGGGCCGCGCAGAATGGGGGGTGGAGGACGAACGGGTGACCGCGCGGTTCAAAGGAAATCCCACGGTCGGTCTGGGCGTGGTGCGTCAGTCCAAAGCCAACACCCTGGAAGTGGCCAGCGGCGTGAAAGCGGTCATGGCCGAGCTGGCCCCCTCCCTGCCCGAGGGTATTCAGTTTGATTATCCCTACGATGAATCGGTGTTTGTGGAACGGGCGGTGATTGAAGTGTGGGAAACCCTGGCCATCGCGTTTGCCCTGGTGGTGCTGACCATTTTTGTGTTTCTGCGCAGTCCCCGCGCCACCCTGGTTCCGGCCGCCGCGATTCCGGTGTCCATTGTGGCCACTTTCGGTTGCATGTATGCACTCGGTTTCAGCATCAATATCTTCACCCTGCTGGCGCTGGTGCTGGCCATCGGTCTGGTGGTGGACGATGCGATTGTGGTGCTGGAAAACATCTACCGCCACCTGGAGGAAGGCAAAAAACCGATGGAGGCCGCGTTCATGGCCATGGACGAAATTTCTTTCGCGGTGATTGCCACCACGCTTTCACTGGTCGCGGTCTTTCTGCCGCTGGCTTTTGTGGGCGGGATCACCGGACGGCTGCTGCTGGAATTTGCAGTTGCCCTCTCTTTTGCCGTGATGGTTTCCAGTCTGGTGGCCCTTACGCTGGCGCCCATGATGGGCGGACGCATTCTCCGCGCACAGAATTCCCAGGAGCACGGGAAAGTCTTCCGGGCCTTTGAACGGGGATTCGACCGGATTGCGGCCCGGTATGAGCGCAGTCTCGGCTGGGTGCTGCGTCACCGTCTGGCCATGATCGTGATCGCCCTGTTCTCGGTGGGCATCTCCGGATATCTTTTCATGAATCTGGATCAGGAATTTCTGCCGGAGGAGGACAAAGGGCGCATGCTGATTCTCGGATTCACCCCCGAAGGATCCACCACGGAATTCACGGACCGCATGGTGCGGCAGGCCGAGGAGATTCTCAAAGAGACTCCGGAAGTGGATGCCTTCTTCTCCGCCGTGGCCCTCCCCTTCAATGGTCCGGGAAATGCCACCCAGTTTTTTATCTTCACCCGCCTGGTCGACGGAGAACGCCGGCATATCCGCGATGTGGTCGCCGGACCCGCCGGACTGGGCGCCCGCATGTTCACCGAGGTCGAGGGCGCCATCTCCTTTCCCATCCTGCCCAAGGCGGTGGATGCGCGGTTTGATCAGCCGTTTCAGCTGATTCTGCAGCATCCCAACCTTGAACGCCTGAATCAGGTGACCCAGGAGATCGCCAACCACCTCAGAGGCACCGGAGCCCTGGACAATATCCGGTCCAGCTTTGAACTCAACAAACCCGAACTGGAGGTGCGCTACGACCGCGACCGCGCCGCCAGCCTTGGAATCTCAATTGAGGAAATCAGCCGCTCCCTGCAGATCAATTTCGGGGGCGTGGATCTCAGCGATATCAAACTGGACGGAAAACAGTATGAAGTGATCGCACAGCTGGAGGCGGACCGGCGGATGACCCCCGAGGATTTGGAAAATCTGTATGTCCGTGCCGGCAGCGGGGATCTGGTGCCGCTCGCCTCCGTGGTTTCCCTGAATGTGAGGACCGGACCGAATCAGATTGAGCGCTATCAGCGTCAACGCTCCGCCACGCTGGGGGGAACCCCGGCCGGGGGAACTCTGGGAAGCGCCCTCGAACAGGCCGAGCAGGTGCTGGCCGAATATCTGCCCGAGGACGTAAGTTATGCCTGGGGCGGAGAATCCCGTGATTTGCAGGAATCCTCTGCGGATATTTACGGATTTTTTATTCTGGCGATCATCGTGGTTTATATGGTGCTGGCTGCGCAGTTCGAAAGTTTCATCCATCCCCTGACCGTCATGCTCTCCCTGCCTCTCGCGTTCCTGGGAGCATTCGCGCTCCTCTACTGGCTCGCCTGGACCAATGTGCTCGGAGAAATGCTCTACGGCTGGGTGACCTATGCGCCCTCCGCGCCGCAGTTCGCTGTGGTGATGCAGAAACTGGTCCCCCGCATCTCCTCCATGAACCTGAATATTTTCAGCCAGGTCGGTCTGGTGCTGCTGGTGGGACTGGTGACCAAAAATTCGATTCTGCTGGTGGAATTTGCCAATCAGCTCGTGGCCAAGGGCATGACCGCAAAGGAGGCCATGATGGAGGCCGGCGCCAAACGTCTGCGTCCGATCCTGATGACCTCCATGGCCACGATCATGGGGATTCTGCCGATTGCCATCGGGTTCGGCGATGCCGCGGAAAGCCGGCGGCCCTTGGGCGTGGTGGCGGTGGGAGGAATGATCAGCTCCACCATTCTCACCCTGCTGGTGATTCCGGTGATTTACACTCTTTTCGCCGAAATGGCGGAAAAGTGGAAACACCGGGGAAACCCCAATTCTTAAGAGGACATCCATGCGTAGACTGAAAAACCTTGGGACAACTCTCATCGTGGGCGGTGCACTCTGCTTTGCCGCCGAGCCGGGCTCCGTCGTTTTTCTCCACCCTGACGGCGCCGGAATTGGACACTGGTATGCCGGACGTCTGATAGCCGCCGGACCGGACGGACAACTCAACTGGGACCGCCTGGAAAAAATATCCGTGTACGAGGGGCATCAGCGGGGCTGGCTCTCCACCTCCTCCAACGCGGGCGCCACTTCCCATGCATTCGGGAAAAAAGTGCATCC
>JBMTJR010000073.1:0-9566 GCA_049438565.1 Kiritimatiellia bacterium | reverse complement strand
ATGTTTCCCGGCAGTTGCACCGCGGTCAACACCCCGGAAGAGGGTCGGAAATCCCGGGCCGGATCTTCCGCATACACCCGAACCTGCATCGCATATCCGGAAGGCGAAAGGTTCAGAGAATTCAGGTCCGGCATTTCGTTGGCGGAGAGTTTGATCATCCATTCCACCAAATCCACCCCGGTCACTTCTTCGGTGACACCGTGTTCGACCTGCAGACGGGTGTTGACCTCCAGGAAATAAAACGCTCCTGCATCTTCGTCGTAAATATATTCCACGGTGCCGGCGGACCGGTATTTGCCGGCTTTGGCCAGATTGACAGAGACCTCCAGCAGTTGATCGCGGGTGGTTGGGGTGATGCCGGGCGCGGGGGTTTCTTCTACCACTTTCTGATTCCGCCGCGGGGTGGAGCAGTCCCGTTCGCCCAGCGCGATGGCGTTTCCTTTTCCGTCGCCGAGGATCTGCACTTCGATATGGCGTCCGCGCTCCACATATTTTTCCACAAAAATCCCACTGTTGCCAAAGTTGTTCTGACTGAGCCGCAGAATCCGCTCAAAGGCATCGCGGAGTTCGGCTTCCGCGCGGCAAACGGACATACCGATGCCGCCTCCCCCGGCAGTGCTTTTGAGCATGACCGGATAACCGACACTCTGTGCGGCCCTGGCGGCTTCGTCCGCAGAGTCCAGCAGACCGCTTCCGGGCAACAAAGGGACGCCGCTCTTTTCAGCCAGCTCCCGGGCGGTGTGTTTGAGTCCGAACATCCGCATGTTGTCCGGCGCAGGTCCGATAAACGCGATGCCTGCTTCCTCGCAGGCCTGGGCGAAGTCGGCGTTTTCGCTGAGAAATCCGTAACCGGGATGAACGGCTTCTGCACCGCTGCTTTTAATGGCATCCAGGAGCTTGGGCACATTCAAATAACTGTCCGATGCGGGACCGGCGCCGAGGCAGACCGACTCGTCGGCTTCGATGCGGTGAAGACTGTCTATATCGGCCTCCGAATACACGGCCACCGTCTTCACGCCGAGTTTTTGCAGGCTGCGCTGAATACGCAGAGAGATCTCTCCCCGGTTGGCGATCAGCACTTTTTTAAACATAATTAGCTTCCCAGATCAGCACTTCCACCGGAGTGGGATTGTAGGCGTTGCAGGGATTGTTCAACTGGGGACAGTTGGAAATCAGCGCAATCACATCGGTCTCGGCCAGCAGTTCCACGTAACGACCGGGCGCGGAGATACCGTCATCAAATTTCAACCCTCCCTCCGGAGTGACCGGAACGTTCATGAAAAAATTGATATTGTTGGCAAGATCCCGCTTGTCCCAGTCCTCCCCCGCCTCCGCCATGGCCAGCAGCCAGCTTTCGCGGCAGGCGTGCATGTAACGCTTTTCCAGCGGATAACGTACGCTGTTGCTTTCACAGGCGCAGGCGCCGCCGATGGTGTCGTGATGCCCGCAGGTGTCGGCGGTGATGGTGAGCAGATGGGTCCGGTTCTGACTGAGCAGTCTGCTGCCGGTGGTCAGATAGAGTCCGCCCTGTTCGCGGATAGTGTCCACCGCCGAGTAGCGGTCCGATTTATCAAACGCATTGTAAAACAAAGTGTCTGCAGCCTGATTGCCCTCCAGATCGACAATCCGCAGGGTCTGCCCGGACTCCAGCGTATGCATCCAGTAATCTCCGGGGGCAATCACCTGACGAAAAATCGCGTGATCCGGGTCGAGAGTTGATTCAGTGAGTGTGCTCATAAAAAGTACCGTTCGGTGTTCAAGAATGCGCGGGTGTTCTGTTCGCAGGAGACGCGGCAGAGATCATCCTGTGCTGGCGGAGGACTGCTGAAAACCGACAGCCGGACAGGGCCCGGCTGATACCCGGAGGCCGGATCCAGCGGATGGGGGCAGGTATTAAGGATTGCCAGCGTGTTCATCTCCGCCCGCAGATCCACCGCCGCACCGGGAAAACTGTGGCCGGGGACAAACGAGAATTTTCCCGCCGTATCCGTGATCACTTTGCTGAAAAAATTCACATTGGCCACAATGTCCCGGGACCCCAGCCCCCATTTCCCCAGTTCAACCAGCAGACTGTCATACCCATTGCGGTGCCAGCCATTCCGGGCCTCCATGTAGGATTTCTCTCCAAACTGTCTGGCCACAGTCTGACGGTCCCCCACCCCGCAGAGCACATCGTGCCAGCCGCAGCTGTCGGCCGGAATGGAAACCAGCACCCGGCCGTGATCCGACATGCAGGTGTGACCCGCAGTCAAAAAGGCGGTGTGCTGAGCCTTCAGCGTGTCCGGCATGTTGAAGCGTTCACCCAGCAGATCGGCATTGTAGAACAGAGCCGAAACATTTGCGCGGCCCTCCAGATCGGTGATGCGCAGGGTGCTGCCGCGTTTAAGGATATGGGAAAAATTCCATCCCCCGGGAACATTTTCCTCGAAGCGGAGCTGTTCCGCGGGGATTTCAGGCAGTGATTTCATCTGAGTTTCCTTGGTTGTCTGTTTTCCCGTGAATAGGCGGGAGGACGGAGCTTGTAAGATTCAATCCTCCGGTGGTCACCCCTTTGCAGCTCACCAGTTCATCGGCGATTTGGCGCAGCGTGTCGCCGGGGCCCTGTACCAGCAGCACTTCCATGGTGTGATTGTTCTCCAGGGGCACATGCTGGGAGCTGATTACCTCGTTGATATGTTTGCGCTGAATTTCGGCCAGACGCGTCCGCAAACGGGGTTTGGCATCGTCGTAAAACAGGGTGATGGTTCCGGCCAGCACCTGGGTGCCGGAAATCTGCGCGTGCTGACTGAGCTGCTGATTGATCATCTCCCGAATGGCCTGACTCCGGTTGTGAAATCCTCTGGATACCACCAGACGGTCCAGTTCCCGGGCCAGCGGGGACGGCAGCGAAATGCTGATCCGCTCTGCCAGCTCTTTGGGTTTTGTTTTTAAGTTATTACGTTTCATATATTTCGTAATACTTTTAAACCGCAGACTGTCAAGCAAAGGTTCATGGAGATCAGTGGATGGTGTTGTCGAGATCGGTCAGCCGCGGCATTTTGAATTCTGCATCCGGCGCATCCTCCGGAGGATGAATCATCTCCTCGATATGCTTGCGGGTGGCCAGAAATTCCGGACTGACAAACTGTTCTTTGCTGCGGGGCAGCGGCACCGGAACCTCCACGATCTCCTGCACTTCCCCCGGATGCGCCTTCAGAACCAGAATCCGGTCGGAAAGATACACCGCCTCATCGAGATCATGGGTGATAAACAGGATGGTGACATCCACCGCCTCCCAGATTTTCAAAAGGTAAGACTGCATATGGGCCCGGGTCTGGGCATCCAGCGCGCCGAAAGGTTCGTCCATGAGCAGGATTTTCGGACGGTTTGCCAGTGCCCGGGCGATGGCCACCCGCTGTTTCATTCCGCCGGAAAGCTGATGCGGATAGGCATCCTCGAATTTCTCCAGTCCCACCAGCTGAATCCACTGACGCGCCTCCTGTTCCGCAAACACCGAGGGCGATCCGGTCATTTGCAGCCCGAACATCACATTCCGTTTCACGGTCAGCCACGGAAACAGCGTGTAGCCCTGAAAGACCATTCCCCGGTCCGGGCCCGGCCCCCGCACCTCCCGGCCATCCACGGTCACGGTGCCCGAGCTGGTGGTTTCCAGTCCGGCCAGAATCCGGATAAGGGTCGATTTTCCACAGCCCGAGGGTCCAATCACCGAAAGAAACTCGCGGTGGTGCAACTGGAAATTTATCCCTTTCAAAGCCGTGACTTCACCCTGATGACTATGGAAGACTTTCCCCAGCGCTTCCACATTGAGAGTGACCGGGCGGGCTTTCAGACGCTGAAAGCGGGCGGCCACTTCCGGAGACTGTTCTTTGTAATCCGGCAGAGGAATCACACTCATCCCTCCAGCCTCCGGGCCGGACGCGCCCGCATCCCGTTCCAGATTTTCTGCAGCCCGCCGAAAAACCATCCCGGTTTTTCCCCCATCCAGGGGAAGAGAATTTTCCCGAATCCGGCCAGAATCATATCCGAGGCCAGTCCGAGAAATCCGATCATGATAATCGCCGCATACACATTTTCAAAAATCCGGTATTTGGCCTGCTGATTGATAAACCAGGTGATCCCTGAGCTGATTCCAACCACTTCTGCAACAATCAGGTAGGTCCAGGCCCAGCCCAGCAGAATGCGCTGATCCCGGTGCAGACTGGGTAAAATTCCCGGCACCACCACCCGGGTCAGCAACTGTTTCCGCGAGGCTCCCAGGGTCTGCGCCGCCTCCAGCAGTGACAGATCCAGCTTGGCGGTGGTGGCGGAGATGACCAGCACCTGCTGAAAAAAGGTGCCAATGAACACAATGGCGATTTTGGGAGCCTGCGCGATTCCCAGTACCGCCACGGCAAGCGCACCGAAGGCGGGGGCGGGCAGATAGCGGAAAAATTCGATAAAGGGCTCATGCAATTTGCGAAAAAAAGGAAAGGTTCCGCAGAGAATGCCCAGCGGCACCGCCAGCAACGAGGAAAGTCCGAAGGCCAGAATGATCACCCGGATACTCTGCATGAGACTTTCATGCAGCCAGGGCTGACCCGGACGGCGGGGCGGGGTGGTGAAAGCTTTGTAGAAGGCCACCGCCACCTGATGGGGGGCCGGAAGGTAAATGGGATTGGAGGAAATCCCCACAGCAGGACGTTTCCCCTCCTCCAGCTTCTGCCGGTTCTCCTGTTTAAACTCCGCTTTTTCCACATACTGTTCCGGCTGGAAATAGGTGTCACCCGGATCCGAAATGAGCATCATGGGGTGCCAGAGAAAAGGCACGTAACTAACCAGCATCCAAAGCCCGATCGGGATCAGAAAGGAACAGAGGGTGAGAAAACGGTCGCGTCCGGGGGAAAGTTCCTTGCGGACGGCAAGCCAGGGCTGGGAATTCACGGGGAGGTGGGTGGGGAAAAGAGGGTCCGGTGACGGAAATCCCCGGAGGAACATCCGTCACCGGAAAGGAGAATCAGAGCTCCATCAACAGGGACATGTCGATATAACTGTCCAGGTTCTGGGGTTCAGGATACACTTCATTCGCCACCTGGAATTCATCCACAATTTTGGTGGACCCCATCAGAGAGGAGAAATCCTCAGCGGTGGAGCCGGCAATCTTTTTGGCCTCATCCAGACTCAGCAGATAAGTTCCCTCCAGGAAAGGAGCATATTCTTCAGGAGTGAGTTCCACCCGAGAAGCCATGATGGCGATCGCTTCATCACGCGTGGCCGGGTCCTTGATAAAATCCACCGCCATATACCAGGCTTTCAGCACCTTCAGCCACTCTTCACGGTGCTTGTCCAGACTTTCCGGGGAGACGGCGAGCACGTCATAAATCAGTCCCGGTTCATCCGCACTGGAATAGATGCTCTTGGAACCGGCCACCGCTTTCAGGGCCTGACCGGAATTGGGCTGCCAGGCCACAATCGCACTCACTTCACCGCTGGCCAGCGTCTGCGGAGTCTGGTCGGTGGGCACATTCACCATCGTCACATCACTTTCGGAGAGTCCAGCCTCTTTGAGACCGTTGTTCAACAGAAGGTGGGAAACAAATCCCAACTCCACGCCCACGGATTTTCCTTTCAGATCGGCGATGGATTCGAACCCGGGAGCCGCCACCACCATGTCATTTCCGTTGCTGTAGTCGTTGATCAGAATCATGACCCCCATGCCGCCGGTGGCTCCGGTCACCAGGGTGTCCCCGTTGGTCATACAGACCGCATCCAGCTTTTTGGCGGCGAAGGCATCCATGGAGGGCACATACTCAAACCATTCAAATTTCACATCCACGCCGACTTCTTCAAAAAAGCCCTTCTGGATTGCCACTTCCCAGGCCACCCAGCCGGGCCAGTCACTGTAACCGATGGTCAGCGTCGGGGAAGGCTCCGCCTCTGTCGACGCGGTCTCCTCCACAGTTGATTTTCCGCATCCGGTAAACAGGGATGCGGTCAGCGCCAAGGCTGCAAAGGTCATAGCAAAAGATTTATACCGTTTCATCGTGATTCCTTGTGGTTTTGTTATTACGTTTTAAAACAAGCGTAATATTATAAGCACAAGCTATGCCAAACGCCTGAAACCCGCAGGAATCATGAAAAAACCCCTAAAAAATGGGCGGAAATATAAAAGCGGACAAGCTGAACCTAGAGGATTCACCCCATAAAATTACATAATCGTACGCTTTCGTTTTTATATTTACAATTATGTAATTATAAAGAAGTATAAATAAAACTGTAGCCGCGAAGGGGCACAAAAATTTCAACCCCTATGGCACCGTATTGAAACGTATACGAAACTGGGCTTTAAATTTTTATAACCTTATTCAAGTGAACTGTTTCATAAAATTCACCTCGTCCTTTTGGATACGGAGTGTTTCAGAGCGGGGCTATAGGGGTTGAAATTTTCGTGCCCTTTCGCGGTAAACCAAAAAATATGTAGCTACGCTATTTTTGAAGATGCTCAGGGGAAGGTGTTGAGACGCGGATAAACACGGACTGGGGTTTGGGCGATGGCCCGGTCTCGGGCTGAAGCTGGAGGAATCCCGTCAAAAAAAAGGCCCCCCTCTCCCAGAGACTTAGGAGAGGGGGGCGGGGTGGATTCGGGTCCCACGCCGAATCCGTTTTTAGGAGACACAATCCAATTATTCGCCGTATGCGCTGGATCCGTGCTCACTCAGGTCGAGACCGATCATCTCGTCCTCCTCGCTGACGCGCAGGCAACCTACGGCTTTGAGGATGGTGAACAGGATAAACATTGTGACGAAAGCGAAGGCCGGAATCACCAGAGAACCGGTGAGCTGGGCTGCGAAAGAGCCGGTTTCATCTCCGTAGTCACCGAAGACAGCCACCGCAATACCGCCCCAAACACCGCAGAGTCCGTGAACAGGGAATGCACCCACCGGATCGTCGATTTTGAGAACTTCCAGCAGTTTGGTTCCACCGAAGACAATCACACCTGCAACAGCACCGATGATCATCGCTTCAATGTTGGTTACACCGTCGGGAAGTGCGGTAATACCCACCAGACCGGCGAGAATTCCGTTCAGAGCCATACCCAGGTCGGGTTTTTTATCAATGATCCAGGATGCGACCATGGCAAATACCGCACCGGCAGCAGCGGCCAGGGTAGTGTTCACAGCGATCAGCATGACGGCATTCAGATCCCCATAGCTGGCGATCGCAAGCTGAGAACCGGGGTTGAATCCGAACCAGCCAATCAACAGGATAAACACACCCAAGGCGGCAAATGTCAGGTTGTGACCCGGCATTCCAGTTTTGTCTTTGCCGAAACGGCCAATCCGGGGTCCGAGCACAATGGCACCGGCCAGACCGGCAAAACCACCGACCGCGTGTACCAGAATGGAACCGGCGAAGTCATAGAATCCCATCGCATCCAGCCATCCACCGCCCCATTTCCAGGAACCGGTAATCGGATAAATGATACCCGTCAGAAGTACGGTGTAGATCATGTAGGCAGCAAACTTCATCCGACCTGCAACCGCACCGGAAACGATGGTGGCGGCCGTGGCGGCAAACGCAGCCTGGAAAAGGAAGTCGACCTGTACGTGCAGGGTTCCACCGACAGCTTCTTCAATCGCGGGACTGTCAGAACCGGCAACACCGCCGTATCCGAAGTAGCCATTGAATTCACCGGTGTACATAATTCCGTAACCGATGAAGAAGTAGAGAATCACGCCCAGACAGAAGTCCATCACGTTTTTCATCAGAATGTTCACGGTGTTTTTGGAGTGGTTCAGACCGGATTCCAGAATGGCGAAACCGGCCTGCATGAAAATCACGAGGACCGCAGCCAGAAACAGAAACAGGTTGTCCACAACATACGCGAGGATGTCGGTGGCTGCCGGCTCGGCAATCACTTCTTCCACCGCTTCCATTACTTCAGCTTCCTGACCATAAGCCAGGCCGCTCATCATAAGAAACGCCCCCATCAGCGGGAGCCAGATTTTTTTCTTCATGTTCATTCCTTTTTAGTTTTTCTTGGGTTTACGCACCTGCCTCAGGTACGCTGGGTTAAAATTTTCTCTCTCATTTGAGGCAGTTGAGGAATAGCAATGCGTATGCCAAGTGCATTATTTAAATGTTAATATGTTGTTAATGAAGGTATTAGAAATTTTTATTTCACAAAGCACCTCAAGAACCCACAAAAAGCAACCATACAAAACTGTAAAAACACCTCTTTTTGATACAATATTGTACACACAAGTTTAAAAATTACCTTTAAGGTTGCATCCATTTGCATTTGCATCGTAGATCATTCGTGAACTGAACCTATGAATGCGCCATCCAACCATCCTGGCCAGCCCCGCCTGCATCGCAACATCACGGATGCCCCGCTGCCCCCGCCCAGCAAAGGCTGGGAGGACCGTTTTGATGAATTGGTTCCTTTCAAGGAGGGCGGCGGCGGGGTGCTGTTCCGGACCCGCGACCGCTATCTGAAACGGGAGGTCATTTTAAAACTCCTGAAGCCGGAGCACCGCGACAGCCCCGATGTGAGTCGCCGTTTTCTCCGGGAAGCCCGGGTCACCGCTTTGATTCAGCATCCCGCCACCATCCCGATTTATGACATGGGGCAGGATGCAGAGGGAAATCCTTACTTCACCATGAAAGAAATCCGGGGAGAGTCTCTGAATGAGATCCTGAAAGGAATTGCCGCCCGGGACCGCTCGGTCGACCGCTTCCGCTCCCGGGAGGTGCTGATTGACTTGCTGATTCAAGTGGGTCAGGCGCTGGCCTACGCGCATGCCTGCGGAGTGGTGCACCGCGACATCAAACCCGGCAACATTATGGTGGGGGCCTTCGGGGAGGTGATGGTCATGGACTGGGGAGTGGCCAAAATTATGGATGGCGAAGAGGAGGAGCAGGTCGAATACAAGGCCCCGCCCAGTCTCTCCGGCAATCCGGACCAGACCGAATACGGCAAAGTCTATGGAACCCCGCGGTACATGGCGCCGGAACAAGCGCGGGGACACACTGATATCGACGAAAGGGTGGACATTTTCAGTCTGGGGGCCGTGCTCTATGAGTGTCTGATTTACCGTCCGCTGGTTTTCGGCACCAACCGGGAGGAGCTGCTGAAAAAAATCTGCGAGGAACCCTTTGTTTCCCCCGCCAAAAAAGAGCCCTACCGCATGGTGCCCCCGGAACTGGATGCAATTGTCATGAAGGCTCTGGCCAAAGATCCGGCCAACCGCTATCAGAAAATGTCCACTTTTGTGGATGATCTGCTGAAATTCCGCCGGGGGGAGCCGGTTTCGGTCATGTGCACCACCAAACGGGCGCGGATTCAGCGCTGGATCAAACAGAACCTGCCTCTGCGGCGCACCAGCGCTTTGTTGTTTGTCGGGATAATGCTGGGCTTTGTTCTCGGCCGCCTCGGATAAAGGATTTCGCTAGATAAGGAGCACGGGCACATCTGCCCGTCAATAGTCACGTAGTCGGAGGACGGGCACATTTGCCCGTCAATAGTCACGTGGTCGGAGGACGGGCACATCTGCCCGTCAATAGTCACGTAGTCGGAGGACGGGCAC
>JBMTJR010000072.1:0-9576 GCA_049438565.1 Kiritimatiellia bacterium | reverse complement strand
GGGGTGGCGGAAACCGGAATGATTTCCATTACTGAAAATGAGGGGAACGCACGGCTGACCACCTCCCTGCCCCGGGTGCATATCGCGGTGATGGGGATTGAGAAAGTGATCCCCCGGCTGGATGATCTGACCGTGCTGCTGCCGCTGCTGGGAACCGCCGGGGCCGGACAGTGGATGACCTGTTACAATTCGATGATCGGCGGACCGCGTCAGGCCGATGAAGTGGATGGTCCCGAGGAGTTTCATGTGGTGCTGGTGGACAATCACCGCACGCGGCTGCTGTCGGACCCGGAACAGCGGGATGCTCTGCGCTGCATCCGCTGCGGAGCCTGTCTGAATGTCTGCCCGATCTTTAAAAACATCGGGGGCCACTCCTACGGCACCACCTATCAGGGTCCGATCGGATCGGTCATCACTCCGCATCTGCGCGGGCTGCAGTCCTACAAACATCTTTCCTACAGCAGTTCGCTCTGCGGAGCCTGCACCGAAACCTGTCCGGTGAAAATTGATCTGCATCATCATCTGATGCGCAACCGGCGGGATGCGGTCATGGAGAAAGGAGGAACCCTGGAGCGCTTTGCCATGCGGCAGTTCGCGCGGGTGATGAGTCATCCGAAATTTTACCGGAGCACCGAGGGGCTGATGCGCATCGGAGCCAAACTCTGGCTTCCGCTGAAAGGGAAAAAAATGGATCCGCTCAAAGCCTGGACCTCCACCCGGGATCTGGCTCCGCCGGCAGCCAAATCCTTTCATCGTCAATGGCGTGAACGGAAGGAGAAATCGTCATGAGCAAAGAGGAAGTTCTGGGAAGAATCCGCGAGGCCCTGGCGGTGCCCTCGCATCCGGAAGTCCGCGACCTGGCCGGAAACGGCATTCGGGATCCGCGGGAAGCCCAGGCCTTTCTGCCACCCGGGGGCGACAGCTTTGATGAGCGCTGGGGGAATTTCAGCCGTCTGGCCGAAAAGCTGAAAGTGGAGGTGCTGCGGGTCCCCGATCTGGCGGCGGCCACGGAATCCCTGCTGCAGCTTTCCCGGGTTTCCGGATGGAAAAAAGTCGCTTCGCATCATCATCCCCTCACCGATGTGGCCGTGCCGGGCCTTGCACCCGAAACGGTCTGGACCGATGACCGTCCGGGCGTGGCGGCCCTGGAAAGCAGCGATGCCGGGATCAGCGGCTGCGAAGCACTGATTGCCCAGAGCGGATCGGTTCTGGTCAGCAGCAAAGGCTCCGGGGGCCGCGCGCTGAGTGTGCTTCCCCCGCACCATATTGTCCTGGCGACCCGGGATCAGCTGCTGGGAACCCTGCTGGATGGATATGATTTGCTCCGCAAAAAGTACCCCGGCGGACTGCCCTCTTTCATTTCTTTTATCACCGGCGCCAGCCGCACCGGGGATATTGAGCGTATTCTCGTGCTGGGTGCCCACGGACCCAAACGTCTGACCATCATTCTTATTGACGCCTGAAGCCCCCTTCTTTTTATGAATGATCCCTCTCTGTCCCCTGTGTATCTCGCGGTTGATTTCGGTGCCGGTTCCGGCCGGGTAATGGGCAGCTGGATTATGAACGGCCAACTGCAGCTGGAGGAGGTCCACCGTTTTCCCAACGACGGATTGAACCTCAACGGCACCTGGCACTGGAACGTCACCCAGCAGTTTGCCCACATGATCGAAGGTCTCCGTCGGGCGGCTCACCGCTATGGGGAACGGGTGGTCAGCATCGGAATCGACACCTGGGGGGTGGATTACGGTCTGCTGGACGCCTCGGGAGCCCTGCTGGGAATTCCGGTCCAGTACCGGGACAGTCGGAATGACGGACAAATGGAGAGGGCCTTTTCTCTGATGCCCAAAGAGGATCTCTACCAGGCCACCGGCAACCAGTTTATGCCGTTCAACACGGTTTTTCAACTGATGGCAGAACAGGAACGCCATCCGGAGCGGATGAAAGCCGCCCACCGGCTGCTGTTTATTCCCGATCTGTTTAATTTCTGGCTGACCGGGGTCCAGTCCAACGAAACCACCATCGCCAGCACCGCCCAATTGGTGGATGCCGCCTCGGGAGAATGGGCCTGGGAGGTGATCGACCGTCTTGGATTTCCCCGCAGACTTTTTCAAGACCTGACCCCTCCGGGAACCGTTCTGGGTCCGATTCTCCCCTCCGTAAGGGAAATGACGGGATTAACCAATGTGAATGTGGTCACGGTGGGCAGTCATGACACCGCCTCCGCCTACACCGGGGTTCCCCTGCTTGAAGAGGCGGCGGGAGATGCACGCGATCTGCTTCTCTCCTCCGGTACCTGGTCCTTGCTGGGCACGGAAACCCCGCGTGCGGTCATTAACGGCAAAAGCTTCGAGCTCGCATTCACCAATGAGCGGGCCACCAATGGAGATGTCCGGTTGCTGAAAAACCATTGTGGAATGTGGCTGATGCAGGAATGCAAACGGATCTGGGATCAGGAGGAAGAGGTGTCCTGGGAACAGCTGACCGCCGAGGCCAAGGCCACCGAACCCTTTTTATCTCTGATTCACCCGGATGACGCGCGTTTCGCCAAACGCTGCAACATGCCGCAGCGGCTGCAGGAGGTCTGCGCGGACAGCGGTCAGCCGGTGCCGGAAACCCGCGGCGCCATTACCCGGATGATCTGTGAAAGTCTCGCGCTGACGTACCGGATTACGGCCGATCAACTGACCGAACTGGTCGGGAACGAACTGGCGATCCTCCATGTGGTCGGCGGGGGCTGTCAGAACCGTCTGTTGAATCAGTTCAGCGCAAATGCGCTGGGACGCAAAGTGATTGCCGGACCGGTGGAGGCCACCGCGATGGGCAACGTGCTCAGTCAGCTTACCGCAGATGGAACCCTTCCCGATCTGCAGGCCGGACGGAGATTGATTCACGACTCCATCGACATCGATGTCTTTGAGCCCCACGAGCCCGAAGCATGGGATGCGGCCCTGGAGCGGTTTCTGCAGCTGTGGGGCTGACCGGACTCAGGAGCCGGAGAGGTTCGGATCCGGCTCGGACAGGACCGTGCCCCCCACCGCATTCTGCAGCTCCAGAATTTCCGCCTCGGCAGCCCCGACCTGCTCTTTCGAACTGAGGACCTCCATGCGGAGCATGGTGGTCCGCGATTCGCCGCCGGACAGAGAAATCACCCGGCCCTGTTCCCGTTCGAAGCGGCGGCAGTTGGGGTAATTGGTCGCGGGCTCAAGACCTGTGACATACCCATCCGCTTTCCCCGCCGTGTTTTTCCAGAGCGTGAAGCAGGGGAAATCCAGCAGAGAGAAACGGAGCAGCGAGGCCCGGTCTCCCGCCGCATTGCGCAGGAGAGCCATGGTCTCTTTTTTCTCCCCTTTGCCGGCCAGCTCATACAGATAGGCCTGCTCCACAAACCCCACCTGAGGAGCGCCATAGGCATCAAAGCTGTCGATACCCTCCGAGGAGCGCGGATCGCGGGGGGCCACCCGCCGGTACGGCGCCAGCATCCGGGAGCCCTCCTCCAGCAAACCGGGTCCGTAATTGATATGATAGAGCATTTCATGCTCCTGGGGATTGTCTCCGAGATTGGTCACCGTATCCTGAATCGAGAGGGTGCCCGAGCCCAGCTCCGCCCGGATCTCGGTGTTCAGCCGCAGGGGCGGTCCGAACATCATGGTTTCATCCACCTCGCCTTTCACGGTGACCGCCTCGTCCGTAATCTCGACCGAAACCGCCCGGGCGGGAATGTTGGCGATGTTTCCATGCAGAGTGAGCGGCACCTCGAATGCATTTCCACTGTAGTCCTTGACGGTATCCATTCCCGGTGCGCCCATGCTGTTCAGACCGCAGCGCACAAACCATTCGTTAAATCCCTTGAGCCAACCCAGGCCTCCGCGGTCCTGCAGGTTGATGAAGGCCGGATTCACCGGGTCTTTCACCGGAGAATCCCAGGCCAGCCGGACATCTCCGCACTGACCCTTCCAAATCCCCATGCCGCGGGTGGGGAGAACCACAAAGGACAGCCTGCCCGTATTCACTTCAATCACATCCACCCCTTCCTGCAGCCCGCCCCGCAGGGTGCCGGTGCTCACAGACCAGCCGGTGCCGGCACCGATTCCGGTGTTTTCCGCATTCAGGGTGACCGCTTTGAATCCTTCCATGGATCCGGGGCGGGTGAGTTCAAGAGTCTTCGTTTTCATGGTGTCTGCTTCACGGGGTGGGAGTTGAGGGAATTCGGCTGGAGGATCAGCGGTCACGGGCCGCTTCGATCTGTGCGATCAGTTCGCTGCGGGTGGGACCGGTTCCGTGAGTCACAAAGAATGCGGTGGCCGCGTTCGCCATCACCAGACGCTGCTTGAGCGGAAGATTTCCCAGCGAGGCGCAGAGATATCCGCCGTTGAAACTGTCGCCGGCGCCAGCCAGACGGACCACCCGGGTCTGACATTCCTGAATGGCAGTGGCTTCTCCTTCGGAGGCACTGGAGGCGGCGGCAAAATCCGCCGTGTGAACAATCAGCTCGTCAAATCCGATTTTTTCCCTCGCAAGAGCCAGTGCAGCGCTGATGGCCTCGGGGGTTTCCTGCGGTTTGTCAATTCCCAGACGGGACATGAGTTCAAATCCCTCATGCTCATTCATGCTCAAGGACAGCAGAATCCGGTCACTCACCGACCGGATGAGATCAAGCGAGGTCAGAAACGCCTCTTTGGATCTCTTCTTGATGTCGGCAAAATCAAAGAACATCCGGCGCGGCGGGGTCAGGGTTTCGTATTGCTTCATAAAGCCCCGGAACAGGTCATCAAAGTTGGCGGTGAGGGACCAGTAGCCCAGCCCCAGAATATCCACGTCGGAAAACATATTCCGGATCTGCTCCGCAGTGAAGTGGGCTTCAAAATCCGCCCATTTCAGACTGGATACCGCCTGCAGGTTGCTCATGAGAATTTTTCCGTCCTCAAATTCATACGCAATGGTCAGGGCGGGATCGCCGAGGGAAACCATTTCGCAGCTTTCCTCGAATTCGACGAAGGCTGGGTCAAACTGTGCCGCTCCGTAGAGGCCCGGCAGGACAGGTTTGATCCCCAGGCAGGCGGCAATCCGACCGGTATTGATCCCGAAGCCTCCTTCACAGCGGCGTTTGGGCACCAGTTCCACCCCGACCCCTCCGACCCCCCGCTCCACAATCAGTTCCCCGAACTGCCGCACCTTTTTCATCGGGGTATATTCCGTAGGACTCTGCCGCACTTCGACCACTTCATAGGTTTCATCCACAAACCCGTCGCACCCCAGCATGATCTTTCCACTCATTTTTTGAATATAGTCGATATAAGCCTGCATGGATTCCTTTTGGTCTGGTTTACGATGAATATCTGCCTGAGCATATGAAGAGAGCCCTTGTAAAAGTCAAGACGAAGTCACAATCGGAGATATGTACAAAAGCAATAATTAATCGACCGATTGCTCAGGTTCCGCAGAACGTGACGACGGGCGGTGCATCCGGCGGAGGCGGCAGCGCAAGCGCTCCGTAGTCCCGGGCACGGTTGAAGGGGTCGGACAGCAGATCCATCAGCCGCAGGAAAGGTTCCAAGTCTCCTTTTCCGGCCGCATGAAGGGCCGTCTCCACCTGATGGTTCCGCGGAATGACCGCCGGATTGTGTTCCCGCATGCGCCGCTCAGGCCCGGTTTCTGTCTCCAGTCTTTTTTGCCATTTCAAGTGCCAGTCTGCAAAACCCGGGAGAGGAGTTGCCGGATCGAGGTCATAAAAAGTCCGGGTGTAATCCGCCCCGCTGCGCTGCATCGTGTCCAGAAGTTCTCCCACCAGCCGTTCATCCCCCTCCTCCACCGTGGACAGCCCGAGTTTGGCATTCATGGCCCGCTGCCAGTCTGCACGGAAAACAGTGGGAAACTCTTCCAGACATTCCCGGGCCATCTCTTCGGCTTTCTCCGCCACGGGATGCAGCAGAGGCAGCAGGGTTCCGGCCAGCACGGCCAGATTCCAGTGGCAGATCTGCGGCTGATTCGCATAGGCATACCGGCCCTGCTGATCGATGGAGCTGAATACGGTGTCAGGATCGTAGCGGTCCATGAATGCACAGGGGCCATAGTCAATGGTTTCACCGGAAACCGCCATATTATCGGTGTTCATCACTCCATGCACAAATCCGACCGCCATCCATTTTGCCACCAGAGCAGCCTGACGTCGGATCACCCCGCGCAGAAATTCCCGGGCCGAGCCGCAGCCCGGATCATGACGCACCACCGCAACCCTCAGCAGCGCCGACAGTGCCTCCGGATCCTCCAGCGCCGCCGCATATTCAAAGGTTCCCACCCGCAGATGACTGGAGGCCACCCGGGTCAGCACCGCGCCCGGCAGCGGCTTCTCCCGCAGGACTTCCTCCCCGGTGCGGCAAACGGCCAGGGAGCGGGTGCTGGGAATCCCGAGGGCGTGCATGGCCTCGCTGATCAGCACTTCCCGCAGCATAGGTTCCACCGCGGCCCGCCCATCCCCTCCCCGTGAGAAAGGGGTTCGGCCGGACCCTTTCAATTGCACATCCATGCGTCGTCCCCGACGGGTCAGCACCTCGCCAAGCAGGACGGCGCGTCCATCGCCCAGCATGGTGGGGTGTCCGAACTGATGGCCGGCATAGGCCTGGGAAATCGGGGTGAGATCCTCCGGAATCCGGTTGCCTGCGTAGAGCTGCAGATCCGGCTCCAGACCCAGCTCCTCCGCCAGGGGCTGATTCCAATAGATGAGTTCCGGCTGTTTCACCGGAACCGGATACTGAAAGCGGTAGAAGGATTCGGGAAGCTGAAGATAACTGAGATCCGCAAAAGGCATAAAGAAGCCTACACGATATCCGTCAGCTTGCCAAGTGATCGTTGGTCCTACGCCCGCAATTCCCGGCGAATCTCTTCAAACCCCCGAATGCGGTACCCTTCGCACAGCGCCTCAATTGCATTCAAATCCGCATCGGGATTTCGGGAGAGAACCTCCACCACATCCGCTTTGGATTTCAAACCTCCCGCATAAAGCTTGAGCACCACTAAATGAGCAAGAGGCACAATAGGGAGCGTTCCCCGTTCGGAAAGGGTCAGTTTCGCCTCCTGCAGCGCGTCCCGGATTACCCCCGGGAACCGGTCTGCAAAGCTGATCAACTGAATCAATCCTTCCTCATGATGAATGTCCAGCACGCCCCCAAGGGGATCATCCGCATCCGGTAATCTGAGTTCCACGTCATATCCGGACTGCTGGAGCCGGTCTTTGAAGTCATGCAACTTGTCCAGAGAGACCACCCCTGCCAGATCAACATCCCCCGTACTTCGGACATAGTGATGCGCGGCCAATGCGAGTGCCCCCACCACTATGAACTCCAGACCCAGTTCACGGCCCAACGCCGCGATTGTTTCCGCTTCATCCAGCAAATCAGAATGAGGGTCCACTCAAGACTCCAATCGATGCGGTTTGAAAGATTTCAATTGACCCCCTAATTTCAAAGCCAACCGTACCCTTTCCTCCACCGTCATCGATCTCAACCGTTTCATCTCTGCCATGCGCGAGGCGTCGGCCGAGACACTCGATCGGGTTTTGGGGAAAGGAGAAGTGGAGGTTGGATCCGACATGTGCACAACATACGGTGGATACACAGGGGACGCAAGTTTCAAACATCTCTGGGAAATGGAACACGGAATCTCCATCCGGAATCCGGTTTCTACGTCGGGTCACTTTAAAGAGACTGCAGCCGCAGGATTTCCTCCCGGAAGACGGCATAACGGTCGGAAAATCCCCGGCTGCGCTCCGGATCCGGTTCCCAGCAGGTTTCGGAACCGGTCTGTACCGACCGCACAAAGGAATCGAAATCCCCCGCCTTCCCTGCGGCAGTCTCCACCATATAAGCGGCCAGCACCGCCGCGCCGACAGCGGTTCCCTCTTCGTCCCCCACCCGGGCAACCACCGGGACTCCCAGAATATCCGCGATAAGCTGGGGCGCATATCCTCCCTTGGACTTGAGCACGCCGCCCGAAAGCAGAACTCTGCGGACCCGTCCCACTTTGGGTTCCAGCTGCTGCAGTCCGTAGCGCATGACCATGCAGGGCGATTCCAGCAGCAGACGCGCCATCAGTCCCGGATTGGACAGCAGTTCGAGGCCGGCTCCTTTCAATTCAGCGCGGGCGTCGGGCAGTTCCGCCACATTTTCGCCCTGAAAAAATCCCCACAAATGCACCCCGTAGGCCTCCACCGGCACTTCCGCAGCCAGATCGGTCAGACGGTCCGCCGTTTCGGCAAATCCGGCCCCGGAAAGTTCGGAAAGCCCCTTCACATAATTCGCAAAACCCACCGTGCCGTTGCGGGCGCAAACCATGAGCATGGTCCGCGCATCCGGGGTGGAGAGCACATTCACGCTTTCATTTTCCGCCAGCACTTTGGAGGAGCAGGGGAGATTTCCTGTAAACGAGGTTCCCGCCGAAAGTGCCAGCTCCAGCTCGCCGGCACCCGCCCCGACCAGCACGGACTGCTGATCTCCCTCCGGAGCCGCAACCGGAATGCCTTCGGGCAGTCCGCCCAGCAGTTCGGAACCGGCAGCATTCAGACGTCCAGCGATCTCCCCGGCCGGGACCACTCTGGGAACCAGTTCCTCCAGGGGTCTGAACCGGTTTCCGGTCAGCGCATCCAGTTTCCGGAGTTTTTCGCGGTCGAACTGTCCATCCTCGCCAAGATTGCCAAACATGCCGGAGGCATCTCCGGGTCCCACCACCCATTCCCCGGTCAAATCGTGCACGATCGATCCCGAGGCCACATTCACCCCGGCTACGCGCTCCCATTCGGACGCCGGATCCCGCATGGCACTGAGAATGTGACAGGCGGTCCAGCGGGCGGGGATATGCTCCCCGAAAGCAGCGGCGAGTTCCCGGCTCTCCGGAACCCCGCGGGGATCATTCCACATGTCGCAGCCCCAGGGTTTGTTTCCCTCCGCGTCCCGCCTCACCATGCAGTGCATATGACCGGTCACCCCGATGCCCGCGACGGTTTCGAGGGGACTTTTCAAATCCGCACGCAGACGGACCATGGCTTCCCGCAGGGCATCGGACCAATAACAGGCCATCTGCTCCAGCCGGCCATCCGGCAGTCCCGGGAGATAATCGTTGGCATACGTCGCGTCCCCGACCCCCAGAACCCGGCCGGTGTCAGGATCCCATAAAATCACGGATATCCCCTGGGTTCCGGCATCAATTCCCAACACTTCTTTTCCGGTAAATTTCGTCATAGATTGGTCTCCAAATCCAGCTGTGATTCGCGCAGGACAACCCTCGGCTGGCGCAAAGCTTCCTAGGCCATAAACCCCTTCCATGTCAAATACATCCGGCGGATTTTGCCGAGATGACCCCAAAAAAGCCCGTTGAAATCCTCCGCGTAACGCCTACAAAATTGGCATAAGGCCCAATTCAAACGATTTTCTTACCAAAAAAACTTCTTTAATCAACCGGAACCTGCCTTATGAATTCAGGTATGTCTTTACTGGACCGAACTCGAAAGGGGCTCGCAATCATTCTGGTTTCAGGTTCTGTAGCACTCGGTCAGTCCAAAGTGACGGCACCGGAGGCGGCGGAAGC
>JBMTJR010000071.1:0-9583 GCA_049438565.1 Kiritimatiellia bacterium | reverse complement strand
TTCTATGGATGATCCGGTATGTGTCCCCCGCCTATTTGCTGGCCATTTTTGCCCTCTGGTGCAAAGAATCACTGCCCGGACGTCTTGCGCAGATCCGGATGACGGAGGAAGGCCCCACGGTGGCACTGCTCTCTCTCGGATTTATCCTGCTGGTCATGCTATTGTTCTGTGGGGTGATTGCGAAAGCGAATCGTACCTGGAACCATGAAAATCTGGAGGAATCGAAATGACGGCGGCTGGCTGGATTGTCATGATTGCAGCGGTGACCGGCATGTCCGCTCTGCTGGTTTGGTGCGTATGGAAAGTAATTCGCACGCCCGACAGTGTCGACCACCTGCACAGCCCCTCGGATATTGATCCGGACGATGATTGAGGCCTCTTCCCCCTTGATTCCCCATCAGGATCCGGTAGATCAACCTTTTATGAAGCGTATTTCCTCTGTTTTCTTTTGCATGCTCCTGCTGAGCCTGGCGCCCTTCAGTCCGGCCAAAGAGCGGGAGGTGTATGACGAGAGTATCGAAAGCACCCGCGATTTCAGCCTGCTGGGCGGCCCGTCCCGGGAGGGTCCGGAAAAAGAATGGCAGCTCACGCAGGAGAATATTGAGAAAAACAAACTCAAAAAAGCCATCAAACACGCCGGATATCTGACCAAAACCTGGCCGGATCATCCGCTGGCCATGCAGGCGCAGCGCATCAAAGGCGATCTCTATTTTGCGCTGGAGGAATACAAACTCGCCTTTGAGGCTTATCAGGGGCTGATCGACAATTACGTGGGCAGTTTTGTTTATGCCGAGATTCTTCAGCAGCAGTTGGAATGCGCCCGCAAAACCGAACACATGAAATACAAAGCATTGTTCGGACTCACCAGCTACCGGGATCCCATGGAGGCGGTTCCTCTCTACCGCCAGCTGCTCACGAATGCCCCGCACATGGCAGAGGCACCGCAAATCCTCTACGATCTCGGGGAGATCTATTTCCGTGAAAATAAATTTCTCGAAGCCATTCAGGAATTCAGAGTTCTGGAACAGCGCTATCCCGGCAGTCCGCTCAGTACCGAGGCGGTGGTCCGCATCGCGGATGCCTATGCCAAACTTGCCAAGCGCAATCCAACCGATGCCCGTCCGGTCGAGGGGGAACTGGAAACCCTCAATCAGTTCCTCACCCGCTACCCCGACCATGAAAAAGCCGCAGAAATCCGGCTGCGCAGAAGAGTCTGTTACGAAAAACTGGCCGCTCTCCAGTTTGAACTGGCCAGCTACTATGAAAACAATCTGCGCAGACCTGATTCGGCCTTGGTCACCTACAAGTCTCTCCTCGAACAATTCCCTGATTCAGAATGGACAGCTCCCGCCCGGGAACGTATTCTGGAGATCAGTCAGAAAGCAAATTAACCAGGATCCCCCATGCCTTTTCTCCGATTCACTTTTGGTCTGATGCTGCTGTGCGGACTACTCCTTTCCGGTTGTTCCGGTTATCAGCTGGGTTCCCAACTCCCGGCGGATATTCAGTCGGTGTATGTGCCCACCGTAAGCAACCAGACCAATGAGCCTCTGCTTGAAAACGAAGTCACCAAAGCCGTGTTGAGTCAGATTCAGAGGGACGGCTCCCTGCGGATTGCGAATGAGGAGGAGGCGGATGCCGTTCTGTACGTCACCCTGACCTCCTACAGGATTGATGCCCTGGCCTTCGACCGGGCCAACCGTTCCCGTCCAAATGAATACCGCCTGATTCTGGAGGCACGGGTGGAAATGGTCCGGCGCAGCAACGGAAAAGTGCTTGCCCGCAACGGACTCCTGCAGGGACGGAATGATTTTCCGCTGACCGGAGATCTCACCAGTGCAAAACAAAACGGTCTGCCCGCCGCAGCCGAGGATTTGGCCCGTTTTGTAGTGGCCACGATCACCGAAGCCTGGACGGAATAATCCCCCCCCCGGGAACCAAGCGGTTGATGCGATCCTCCCTCACGATTCTTTTTTTCCTTTGTGGATTCTCCAGTGCCCACCTGGCTGCCCAGGATGTGCAAATTCAATATCTGAAAATTCAGGAGAATTACACGCTGAGAGTGGAAGACATCCGCCTCCGCCATAAAAAAAGTACTCAGGAGCTTCTGAACAAATTCATTTTGGCCCTGGTCCGGGTTGAACAGAGATACCGGGACGATGGAGATCTGGTCGGGGTGGTCTTCTGCCGGGACCTACGCGAAAAGATGCTAGTGGAGCAGGAATTTCCTCAGCACACGGAAAACGCGCCGGAAGAGGTGGAGGAAATTCTGAAGGTTCTGACCGAGCGTCATCAGGAAAGCTCCCGCACCCATCAGCAGGAATTGGATCAGTTGAACCTCATGCTCTACAATGCCCTGGAGGCCTATCAGCGGGAGTTCACCCGTCAGTCCATGATCGAAATGGCCCAGGAAATTTTCAATATCCGGGAGGTTCTGACGGAGACCGCGATTGCCGCCGAAAAACGTTCTCAGGACACAGAGGTACTTCCTACCGGAACCCTTACGGATCCCAATCAGTTTCCTTTTGGTTTCGAGGGAACCGGATATGCAGCCACCCGGGGGGTGATCCCCCGGAACTGCGTGATCGAGTTGAGTACGGAGGTCAACGGGCAGGTGGAAATGACGCCGCTAGGATACCGCTTTGTCAATGGACGTTTGCGTTTTCCTGCAAATCAAAGCGTTCCTTTTCTTTCGGGACTCTTCCAAAATGGAATGTTCAGTGCGGAAATTGCATTTCAGCCCGACTTCGATCTGCAGGGCTTCCCAAACAGCCCGGTCATTCTGTTTCAGCTGGGGGAGAAAACAGAAAATGCTCTGTTCTCAGTCACCCTCGAAGGCACAGAGTTCTATCTCTATTTCCAAACCGACAGCCCTCCTCCGGAACGGGCCAATCACCGCTACCGGCTTGGGAGCCTCAAGGCAAACACCCCCACCCACCTTTGTGTGACCTATCGGCCAGGTGAACTTTTCGCCTATGAGAACGGCGTGGCTGTCCTGCAACTCCGGGACGAGGTGAAGGGAGGCTTTTCAGACTGGGAACCCACACCGATTCTCGTCGGGAAAGCGCTGCCCAAGGAGGATGCAGAAGCATTCATCTTTCCGTACCGCGGAGTTCTGAACCATGTGTATTTGAGAGAGGGAAATCTCAGTTCCCGGCAGGTCGTCTCAAATTATAACCGTTACCTTCGACTCTTCGAGTAGCCTTTTCGGCGAGAGGAAGTAAGAGCCCTTCATGAAACAGCTTCTCAAATCGATCCGCGCCCATATTCTGATCGGAGGGGTCCTTGTCACCCCCGTCGCGGTGACCCTGTGGATTATTCTGCTGCTGGTAAACCTTCTTTCCTCCTCCAAACTGACCCGGTGGCTCACCACCCCCATCTTCGGTCATGCTCCTGACGAAGACCTAAGTCTCCTTCAAGCGTTACTAAGTTTAGGGATGGTTTTAGGAATCTTGTTTGTAATCGGTTTGATTTTCAGGAATTTTCTTGGACGAAGAGCCTATAACCTCCTGGACAAGCTCATGGAGAAGACTCCGGTGATCAACCGGATTTACACCTTTGTCCGCACGGTAAGCGAATCGATCCTCTCACAGAAAGAAACCATGTTCCGGGAAGTGGTGCTGATTGAATACCCCCATCCCGGCTGCCATGCCATTGCTTTTATTACCGCTCAGGCTCCCTCCGGGATTCAGGAAATCTGTAACCAGCCCGAAACGCCTCATGTGTTTGTCTTCCTCCCCACCACCCCCAACCCGACTTCCGGGTTTCTGCTGGCCGTCCCCAAATCACAGGTCAAACCCTTGAAAATCTCCACTTCGGAGGCCATGCGGCTGATTATTTCAGCAGGTGCGTCCGGACCCGGAGAAGCCGGACATCTCAACAGCGCCCCCACCCTGCTCGAGAAACTGGATCATATGATCGCCAGTCAGCGCCGGGTGGCCAGGCCGCCTCCGGAACCCCGTTCCAACCTCAACTACCCCAGACTGGAGGAGGAGGATTGAGCCTGCAGGCGGAGCCGATCCTCAAAGACGAGGCACTGGTCCTCCGTTGGTTTCCGGTCACCGACAGCTCCCGCGTGGTCGTGTGGTTTTCCTCCTCTTATGGCAGAGTCAGCACTCTGATCAAAGGATCCCAGCGGCCCAAAAGCTGGCTGCTGGGTCAGTATGATCTCTTTTATACCTGCGAACTGCTTTTTTACGCCCATGCCAATGAGGATCTGCATCTGATCCGCGAATGCTCCCCGCTGAACACACGGCCGGCCCTGCGAAGGGACTGGCGGGCCTGCGCCGGAGCCTCCTTTGTGGCCGATCTGCTGTACCGGATCTCTCCCCCCCAGGCTGCCGCATGGGAAATCTACAGGCTCGGCTCTCTTACCCTGGATCAACTGGCTGGCGGCAACAGCTCCCCCGCGCTGCTGTTTTGGTTTGAACTCAAAATCCTTCAGGATCTCGGAGTTTCCCCGGACTTCTCCCTGGAATCCGACCGCGCCGGCTCCTTTGATTATCGTGCGGGCCGAATCAGGTCCGGAACGGAAAACCCGGACCCGAATTCGCACCGGATCAGTGGCGGGGTCCTGTCACTCTTCCGCACGCTCTCCGGAATGGACACGCCGGAAAAATGCGGCCGGATCCGCCTGAGTCCGGAACAGATCCGCGAGGGGAGCCACCACCTGAATTGTTTCACGGAGTGGCACCTGGATCTCCGCCTTCCCTCCCGGAACCGGGCGCTGGATTTGATCCAGCGCTAAAGCAATGTAAAGGAAACTGTAGCGGCGAAAGGGCGCGAAAATTTCGACCCCTATAGCCCCGTAATGAAACGATTAAGAAAAATGTCTTCGTAATTTATGACATCTTTCAGGTGAGCGATTTCATGAAATTCGCTTCGTCCTTTCGAATGAGGAGCGTTTCAGTGCGGGGCTGTAGGGGTCGAAAACTTTTGCGTCCCTTTGTGGCAAAACTAAATAATATCTGGCTGCGCTATTTTTGAAAACGCTCTAGTCGGATTTCTCCGTCGACGGAAATGGCTTTCCGGGAAATCTCGACATGCGGCAGGGAAAAGTTATGAGAGATTCATGATCCGGATTCCGATTGAATTTTCCGGCCAGCCGAGCTCCAGGCTGCAGATTTTTATTCATTTCCTTCTGATTTGTCTCTGTGCGTTTCTGCTGCGTCACACCGGCTGGAACTGGGATGAGGGTCAGCACCTCCATCCCGATGAACGCCATCTCTCCATGGTGACCCAGGCACTGGAAACCCCGGAAACCTGGAGTGAATATCTGGACAGCGACCGCTCCGGATTCAACCCCTACCGTCAGGGAGTGCACAGTTACGTCTATGGACTGCTGCCCCTGCGGCTGGTGCATGCCCTGACCGTGGAAAAAGGTAACCGGAATTTGCAGGAAATCGCCCGCATCGGAAGACTTTGTTCCGCGTGGTGGAGCACCGGAACCGTGGCATTGATGTATCTGTTGGGACTCCGGCTTTACTCTGCACGTTTTGCCGCTCTGAGTGCGCTGCTGATGTGTTTTTGTGTACTCAGCATCCAACAGGCTCATTTTTTTACCGTGGACAGTGCCGGGGTGTTTTTTACAATGGCCTGCACCGGTCTGGGGCTGCTGGCCCTGTACGAACGCGCCCCCTGGCTGATTGCTCCTTCTGCGGCCACCGTGGGGCTGGCCATGGCCTGCCGGCTTAATCTGGGCCTGCTTTCCTTTTGGGTGGTGGGCGTGGCCTGTGCCTCCCTGTGGCAGCACCGAAACGCCCGTCCGCTATGGGCTTTGCTGTTCGGGGGGCTGACTGCGCTTCTGCTTTTCCGAATCTTTCAGCCCAACGCATTTGACGCTTCCGGGTGGATTCCCCGGGGCCTCCATCCTCTCTGGATCAGAGATCTCCAACAGGTCCGCAGGATCAGTGACGGCAGCCTGGAGGTTCCGTTCACCCTCCAGTGGGCAGGAAGGATTCCCTGGCTTTACCCTCTCGGTCAGATGGTGATCTGGGGCATGGGAGTTCCCCTCGGTCTCGCATCCCTGTACGGGTCCGCCGCCCTTTTGTGGCACCGGCGCGGAAATCCCGGCCACTGGCAGGTCTTTGTGGTACTCTGGCCTCTGCTTCTGTTCGGACTTCACGGCGGAATGTACCTTCAGACGCTCCGTTATTTTCTGCCTGCGTATCCCATGCTGATTCTCGGTGCTCTCCTGGCCATCCGCCACTTTATCCCTGGAAACTACCGCCGAATCCTGCATGGCATTCTCCTCGGAGGCAGTGTCCTGTATGCAACCGGCTTTGTTTCCATGTACCGGCAGCCCCACCCCCGGATCGCGGCAAGTCAGTGGCTGTACCGCAATTTGGCGGCCGGAGGACGGGTGGTCAGCGAACACTGGGATGACGCACTTCCCCTCTACCTGCCCGGTCACGAACAGGATCATCGCCGGATTTCTTTTTCGCAGCTTGAAGTGTACAGTCCGGAAACCCCGGAGAAAATCGAGGCACTCCTTACCCAGATCCAAAAAGCGGACTATCTGGTGCTCAGCAGCACCCGGGCCTCCCACACTCTTCCCAGCATGCCTCTGCGGTATCCGGCAATGACCGAATTTTACCGCCGCCTTGATTTGGACGAAACCCCGTCCGGACTGAGGGAAGTTGCCCGGTTCTCCCGTCAGCCCCAGATTCTGGGATGGACCCTGGACAGCCTCCTGGCCGAAGAAGCCTTCCGGGTCTATGATCATCCCCTGGTCCGTATTTACGAAAAAACGCCCACATTCAATGTGGAGACACTGCGAAAGCAGCTCACAGAAAACGTGGATTTCTCAAGCATACCTGCCATCTCCTATCGGGAGGCGAACCGGGGGAATCAGGGTTGGCTCAACCCGGCTCAGCTGGAAAGACACCGTCATTCCGGCCCGGGCTGGAAAACCCTTTTCCCGGAAAACAGTCTGGGCAACCGCTCTCCCCTTTTGATCTGGGGCTTGCTGCTCTGGGCACTGGCCCCCCTCAGCTTTCCGTTCACATTTTTTTTCTTCCCCAGCCTCCGGGACCGGGGCTGGGCGGTTTCCAGACTCTGCGGCCTGCTGTGTCTCAGTCTCATCGCATGGTGGCCCGCCGCGGTTGAATGGATTCCCTTCGGCAGCTCCCTGCTGATTGCCAGTATGGCATTTGCGGCAGCGAGTGCGGTGCTCTGGACCTTTCACGCGGATAAAATCTGGAAATGGTTTAAAAGAAATCCCGGACTGCTTTTATGGAATGAAGGGATTCTCTGGGGTGTATTTTTCTTTTTTCTGGCTCTGCGGATTCTGCAGCCCGACCTCTGGCATCCCTGGGCCGGAGGCGAGAAGCCCATGGATTTCGCTTTTCTGAATGCCACCGCGCTGACTCCCTATTTCCCTCCGCCCCAGCCCTGGCTTTCCGGAAGTTTTCTCAATTATTATTATTTCGGTTTCGTGCTCTTCGCCAGCCTGATCCGCATCAGCGGGGTCTCTCCGGATCTGGCATATAATCTGGCGCTGCCCACCTGCGCGATGTGGATTGCCGGAGCTGCGCTGAGCCTGAGTATGATCTTCTATCCTGGATTCCGCATCCGAAAAGGCTGGCGGGCTTGGAGAGCCTCCGGCTTTCTTGCGGTACTGTTTGTCCTTTTCTGTGGAAATCTGGGTCAGGTCCGGGAGTTTCTGAAGCCCGGGAAACTTCCTTTTCTCCGGGATGTTTACTGGAATGCCAGCCGCGTGATTCAAGGAACGGCCGAAGCCGCGCAGCCGATCACCGAATTCCCGCTTTTCAGTCTCCTCTACGGAGATCTTCATGCCCATCTCATGGCATTGCCGGTGGCGATGCTCTGCCTGCTCTGCAGCTGGCAGCTTTCCCGACGCTTTCACCCTATTCGCGTTTTGATCTGCGGTGCATTGCTCGGCAGTTTGCAGATGATCAACGCCTGGGATTTTCCGGTTCAGTTTCTCATCTTTCTCTTTTGCCTGTTTGCCGGAAATGGGCCGCTGCGGACTCCTCTGCGGGATCTTTGGGGCAAGCTGGGCTGGGCACTTTGCGGTCTGATCAGTATGCGTCTCCTGACCGCTCCCTATCACTGGCGCTCAACCCCTTTCCCGGTCCGGCTCGAAATCTGGGAAGGCCCCCACTCTTCTTTCCGGGATCTGTTGCTTGCTCACGGACAATTTTTGATCCCCCTGCTCTTCGCCGCCTGGATTCTCTGGAAAAAACGGCCGCTGCGGGCTGCTTCTTTTCGGTCCAGACTGCTGCCCGGCCTGCTGGTTGCCGGCTGTGTGTTTCTGATCGGCTTTGTGGAATTCTTCAGCCTCAAAGACGATGTGGGCAGGATGAACACGGTGTTTAAATTCTATTTTCAAGTCTGGTGGATTCTTGCCGTGCTCAGCGCCGTCATCGTTCCCGCCGCAATCCGCATCCGCAATTCAAAAACTTCCCGGACCCTTTACATCGTCTGCATCCTCCTTTTGTCGGCCTCCCTTCTTTACACCTTTACAGGGATTCCAGCCAAAATCCGTGACCGCTACTGGAACACCGGATTCCGGGGGCTCGATGGTCTGGCCTACATGAACGACGCAGTCTGGATGGCAGACGGAAGGCCCCTCGCTCTGGTTGCAGACCGCGCCGCCATTGCCTGGCTGCGGAAAAACGCTCCGCCCTTCAGTGTGATCATGGAGGCCCAGCGTCCGGAATATCAATGGGGAGGACGGATCTCCTGGCATACCGGACACCTTTCGGTTCTGGGTTGGAGCTGGCATATGCGTCAACAGCGCAGCTGGCCCGGCGGAGACGTACCGGTCATGGCGCGGCTCAAAGACATCCGCAAATTCTATAGCCAGGCGGATCTCTCCGTCGCCAGAAAATATAATGTGGATTATGTGATCATTGGAGACCTGGAACGTATCACCTATGGGGAAGCCGAAATGAACCGTCTCAGCGCTCTGCCGGAAATGGAACTTCTTTTTGAAAAAACCCAGACCCGGATCTATCGATTAAACACGAACAAGTAGTGATTCTCTCATAACCACAGTTTAAATACAGAGAGGGAAATGGCTGCTTCCTCCCGAAAAATGAATGCTCACTACGATCTTTTTTCAGATTATCTTCAGGGTGCTTCATGAGCGACTACCTCAGGAGAAGGAGGACTGAAAAGAAACAGGGGGCGGTTTCCTAACCAAACCGGCATCCATAAGAGCAACTGACATAGCAGCACACTCTGGTAAGCCCGGGGAAAACGGAGGTCCAGCAGATTGGGAAGTTTCACCATGCCGATCGCGGAAAACACACACAGTGGCAGACAGGCCGCAGCCAGTTCCTGCCTGATCAGGGGCGCGGCCAAAACCAGCCCCAGAGAAAACAGCAGCGTCCACCAGCCCAGCCCTCTTCTGTTCCTCCCGTAAACCATCAACAAAAGCGGATTCAAGGTCAGCAGCAAATGTCGAAAAAACAGTTCGCTCCAGCTCCAAACCTGAATTTGCACCAACCCGGAATTCGCCGCAAGAGAATCCTCCATTCCGGGTATCATGAATATTTTAATGAAAATTCCGACCAGTCCCGCCACCGCAAATCCCAGAACCACCCATTTGCTGCGG
>JBMTJR010000070.1:0-9585 GCA_049438565.1 Kiritimatiellia bacterium | reverse complement strand
CTTTCAGGTTTTGGCGTTTCTGCCTACGCCGGTTCCTACGGCAAAGCGGCCAAAGAGCATTCGCATGACAAGAAAGAAATGAAAATGGACATTGTGGACACCGCAGTGGCCGCCGGTGATTTCTCCACTTTGGTTGCCGCAGTCAAAGCTGCCGGACTGGTGGATACTCTGAAAGGTGAAGGCCCGTTCACGGTTTTCGCACCCACAGACGCCGCTTTTGCCAAACTGCCCGCCGGAACGGTGGAGGATCTGCTGAAGCCTGAAAACAAGGACAAACTGATCTCCATTCTCACCTACCATGTCGTACCCGGCAAGGTCAAAGCCGCGCAGGTGGTGGGGCTGGATTCCGCCGCCACGGTGCAGGGCGGTTCAGTCAAAATTCAGGTGAAGGACGGAGAGGTCATGGTGGATGGTGCCAAAGTTGTGAAAACAGACATCTGGACCACCAACGGGGTCATTCATGTGATTGATTCAGTGATTTTGCCTGAAAGCTGATTTCCGGAAAAATTCTGAGCACTTGAAGCCGCGCGGTCCTTCGACTGCGCGGCTTGTCTGTTTCAGAGTTTGAATGACAACAGGCGGAGTCCGTTCAGGCAGACCAGTACGGTGGAACCCTCATGTCCCACCACTCCCAAGGGCAGGGCGATCCCCATGGTCAGGGTGCTGACCACCAGAACCAGAATGACTGCGAGTGAAAAAGACAGATTCTGCGCCACGATTCGCCGACTTCGTTTGGCCAGCGCGAAGGCGTTCACCAGGTGACAGAGATCATTGCTCATCAGCACCACATCCGCAGTTTCCATGGCCACATCGGTTCCGGCCGCGCCCATGGCGATTCCCAAATCAGCGGTGGCCAGCGCGGGCGCGTCATTCACCCCGTCCCCCACCATGGCCACCCGTCCCCGGGACTGAAGTTCACGGATTTTCTCCACCTTCTGTTCTGGAAGAAGTCCGGCGAAGACTTCATCGATTCCCAGAAGATTTCCAATATGCCGGGCAACCCGGGGATGGTCTCCGCTGAGCATCACGATTTGTTCTATTCCCTGTTTATGAAGACCCTGGATCATCCGGGCGGCATCCTCACGGATCTCATCGGCCAGAAAAACCGCGCCCAGCAGCCGGGAAGGATTCTCCCCTTCCGCCAAGAGAATCAAAGACTGACCCTTTTCCTGCATGGCCAGGCAGTGTCGGTGAATTTCCTCCGGGAAATCGATATTCAGCTCTTCGAAATACTGCAGGCTGCCTGCAACCAGGGATGCGCCTTCCACCTTTGCCCGGGCTCCTTTTCCGGGGATGGACTGAAACTCCGTCGGTTTGGGCAACTCAAGTCCCCGTTCTTTTGCGGCGGTACAGACGGCTTCGGCAAGCGGGTGCTCTGAATGGGCCTCGACAATGGCGAGTTTTCGTAACAACTCGTTTTCTGAGGCTTTCGAGTCGCCGTCCACACAGCGAATGCCGGTCACGGCAGGCTTCCCTCGGGTCAGGGTTCCGGTTTTGTCAAAAGCCAGTATTTTGATCCCGGCCATATTCTCCAGATGGACCCCTCCTTTGAACAGGACCCCCTTCCGTGCGGCCCCGCCAATCGCGGAGAGAAACG
The DNA here is from genome assembly GCA_049438565.1 of Kiritimatiellia bacterium. Classification (GTDB taxonomy): domain Bacteria; phylum Verrucomicrobiota; class Kiritimatiellia; order SS1-B-03-39; family UBA6053; genus UBA6053. The sequence goes on along the minus strand of JBMTJR010000070.1, from coordinate 7,988 downwards.
CGGCGGGAGTGCTGATAATCAGGGCGCAGGGAGACGCGACCACCATGATGGTCATGGCCCGGTAAAAGGAGCGGTCAAAGGGTTCTCCGAAGACCTTACACGGCACCAGAATCAATGCCGCAGTGAACAGGATCACCCCCAGGGCATAAAACTGTTCCGCTTTCTCCAGAAAGCGCTGACTTCTTGCTTTCTGGGACTGGGCATTCTCCACCATGGCGATAATTTTGGAAAGGGTGGACTCCGCTTCGCATTTGGTGACTTCATACTCCAGGCTGCCGCTCTGATTCATGGTGCCGGAAAAGAGCAGAGAGCCGTCCTTTTTGGATACCGGGACGGATTCTCCGGTGAGCGAAGATTCATCCACGCTGCTCTGACCGCTGATCACCCGTCCGTCCAGTGCAATACTTTCTCCCGGTTTCACCAGCACCCGGGTTCCCGGTTTGACATCCGCCACCGGCTGGAGCTGCCAGGATCCGTTGATCAGGCAGCTGATTTCGTCCGGACGGAGCTTCATCAGCGACTGAATCGCATTCCGGGACCGTTCCATGGCGTAGTTCTGCAGTACATTCGAGAGTGAAAACAAAAACAGGAGCATTCCTCCCTCCAGCGGAGCATCCACAAAGGCGGCGCCCAGGGCGGCCAGCACCATCAGCAGATCCACATCCACTTCCCCTTTCCGCAGAGAGGAGAAGCTTTCCAGCACTCCGAAATATCCCCCGCACAGATAGGCCAGTCCCCAGGCGCTGTGCGCGTAAATTTCTGAGAAATGAAATTTTTCCAGGAGTACGCCTGCGATCAGTGACAATCCGCAGATCAGCATCAGACAGGTTTCCCATCGGGGGGATTCGGCAGTTGAATTCGAAGGAGTCATCCCGAAACCCTAAGGGCTTTTTGCAGATTGGTCGAGATGAAAGATGTTGAAATGTAGCAGGTTACGTAAAATAAAACGTATAGATCCCCTGCGGGTGATTGAAGTGTCAATCGTTTCGCTTTTGCTTGCAATCCTGATTTGAAAGGTGAAAAGGCACGGCATGGTTACCGTATCCCAGTCCCTGCAGGGCATGACCGACATTGAATTTCCCGAAGTGAACCTCTGGCAGACTCTGGAGGCACGTGCGCGTGAAGTAATGTTACAGTATGATTTCCGGGAAATACGCACCCCGATTGTGGAAATGGCGTCGGTCTATCTGCACTCACTGGGGGACACCAGTGAAATTGTGCAGAAGCAGATGTACGCGTTTGAAACCCGGGGCGGGAAGCAGGTCTGTCTGCGTCCGGAGGGCACCGCGGGTGTGATGCGCTACGTTTCCGGAAATCTGCAGGAACTTCAGGATGCGCGGCTCTACTATATGGGCCCCATGTTCCGGGCGGAGCGTCCTCAGGCCGGACGGAAACGTCAGTTTCATCAGCTGGGCGTGGAATGCATCGGTGCGGCCTCCGCCTGGCAGGATGCGGAGGTGATTGCCATGCAGGCGGCGCTGTTCAGGGCCTGGAATCTTGAGGGAGTGGTCTTTCAGCTCAATACCCGGGGCAGTGCGGAGGATTTTCCCCGCATTCTGGAGGGTCTGCGCGGAGAGCTTCTGCCTTTGCGGGATCAGCTCTGTGCCGACTGTCAGTCCCGTCTGGAGAACAATGTCCTCCGGGTTCTGGACTGCAAAAATCCGGCCTGCAAAGAGGTGGTGAAATCTCTTCCGCCGATCACGAGCTGGATGGCCCCGGAGTCGGTGGCTTATTTTGAAGAAGTGCGGAAAGCTCTGGAAACCTTCGGCGTGGATGTGCGGGTAAATCCTTTGCTGGTACGCGGGCTGGATTATTATCAGCACACCATCTGGGAGGTCAGCTCAGACCGGCTGGGCGCGCAGGATGCGCTGGCCGGCGGCGGCCGCTATCAGATGACTGCCAATGGAAAAGTGATTGAAGGGGTGGGCTTCGGGATCGGTCTGGAACGGGTCGTGATGGCCCTTTCCGATGAGGTGAAGCATAATTTTTCCGCAGAGGGGAAAGCTCTGATTGTTCTGGTGGCCCAGAATGACGAGGCTCAGGCGCGGAATCTGACCCTGCTGAGCCAGCTCCGCGACTGCGGATACCGGGTCCGCATGGACCTGACCGGCCGGAGCATGAAATCCCAGATGAAAAGTGCCGCCAGACAGCGGGCCCGCTGGGTATTGCTTCGCGGAGAACAGGAGCTGGCCGACGGAGAAATTCAGCTGCGGGACATGGAGACAGGCGCACAGCGGGCCATCCCGACCGACCGGATTCTGGCGGAACTTGGCGCGCTTTGATTTTGATTTCCTGCGATGAAATCCCACGCCTCCCAGACCCGCAACAATCTGCGCGTTTGCAGCATCGACGGAATTCTCGCGACTCCCTGGGCGATTCTTTCTGTGCCCGGAAGTTTCCTGATTGCCAGTTTGCTGAATCTTACCTTCAAAGTGGGGCCAGTGTGGTTCGGGGTGATCATTGCAATGCCGGCGCTGGCCAACGCGCTCTCGATTTTTCTGGTGCCCTGGGTGGGGCGGTTCATGAGTGTCCGCGAGCTCAGTCTCACTTTCGCCATGATGAACACCGGGATCTGGCTGAGTGGAATTCTCGCGATTTCGCTGCTTCCGGCGGACAATCCTGATCAGGCGGGACTGTTTTTCACCCTGCTCTATTTGCTGCTGTCCTCCACCAGCGCCCTGAGTGGTGTGGGATGGACCTCCTGGGTGGGTACCTTTGTGCCCGACCGCATCCGGGGCCGCTACATGGCAAGGAGAAATATTCTGACCAATTTGAGCACCTTGCTGTTTATGGGAGTGACTTTGGGGCTGCTGAGCGGATTTGCCGGAGAGAGGTGGCTGTATGTGCTGCTGATTTCTTTGGCGGTTCTGGGGCGGATCACGTCTGTGCTGATGCAGCATCGGGTCAAAACCAAAGATCCCGGGGCCGGACGGGTCTGCAGCGATACCTGGGGCAAAGATCTGTGGCGTCTGCGACACTGCCATCCCTTGCTCCGTTACATTCTGTTCGGAGTTCTGGCGGGCTTTTTTATGTCTTTCAATGGAGCAGTAACCACTCTGTATGCATTTAATCTGCTGAAAGTGTCCCCGGCCAATTTTACGGCTTACAGTATTATGGCCACGGTCTGCGGAACCCTGAGTGTAAAAGTGTGGGGGGAGATGATTGACCGGCACGGTGCGTTGCCGGTGCTGATGATCAGTGCGATGGCCTGGAGACTGGGCGATTTCGGATGGATCCTCCTGACCGAGGAAACCAAGCAGGGACTGTTTGCCGTCTGGGCCTGGGGAGGCGCGATGGGCACTGGTTACATGCGGGCCAATTTTGTGTTGTTGCTGAAATTAATTCCTGAACAGAACCGCGGGGCGGGGATCAGTCTCAATCTGACTTTGGTATCCATTTTTTCGGCCATAGCGCCAATTCTCGCAGGGGGATGGCTGGGATTCGCCCCTTCATTGGAGCTGGGGCAGGGGATGATGTACCGGGGAAGTCTGGGTTTCGGGCTGGCGGGTGCAGGACTTTCCATCCTGTCGCTGATCGGTCTGGAAGAACCGGATGTGCATCCCTCCCGGAACACCATTCCCGGTGCGCTGCGCACGATGCGTCAGATGGGGGTCGCGCAGGGAATAGCCTTTTTCAGCAATGCGACCTTTGTGGTCCGGAGAATCAAGACCCCCAAAGACGAGGCGAGGAAGAGGTCCGTGAGTTAGGATTTGAATTGAAGTCGATCCGCTAAGCTACTCACGCCATTTTTTCAAAAGCGGTTTTGCTGATCTGATATTTCAGTTTCCCCCCGGAGATCCAGCGCCGGCATTCCTCTACCATGTATTCACCCATCCGCCCGCATTCTCCATGTATGGATCCCGCGATATGGGGCGTGAGAAACACATTCGGCAATGTGTAGAGAGGGGAGTTTTTCTCCGGCGGTTCCGGATACGTGACGTCCAGCACTGCGGACAGATCCGGCCGATTCTGCAGGACCCCGATCATCTCCTTTTCATTCACCACCGCTCCCCGGGCGGTATTGATGAAGGTTCCCCCCTGCGGAATGGAGTCCAGAAGATTTCCGGTGATCATGCCCTCGGTCTCCTTCAGCCAGGGTGTATGCAGGGAAACCACCCGTGCCCGGGAAAAAGCCTCCTCCAGAGACACCAGCTCCACTCCCAGGCTGGCCGCGCTTCCCGGAGCGCAGTAGGGATCGAAAGCCAGCACCTGCACATCGAGGAGTTTGAGGAGTTCCGCGACTTTTCTGCCGATTACGCCGAGAGAAATCAAAGCCACGGTGGTTCCATAGGCTCCACCCTCCTCTAAATGGGGAGGAACGGCTTTCCCTTGGGATTCCCGCATCAGCCCCGGCATGCAGTGCACCTGTTTCAGGGAAAGGATGATCTGGGCAAAAGTAAATTCCGCCACAGGAACGGCGTTGGCCATCCAGGCGGAGCAAATGGGAAGATTCCTGGTCCAGAAGGTATCGGTCACCACATTTTTCAGGCTGCCCGCTCCGTAGAGAACCAGTTTGAGGTTGGGAAAAAATCTCAGGGTCTTTTCATCCAGACAGGGGGCCCCCCAGCCTGTGAACAAAACCTCGACCTCGGCCAAACCATCCGCAAGCTGAGGAATCTCCGCCGGGGTGCCCTTCGCGATCACTTCACACATCGCCGACATTTTATGGAGGACAGAGGGCGGATAAATCCGGTCGTGGCTGTCTTTTCCGAGTAGAATGGCTGCTTTTTTCATCAGGCTTGCATCACATGCATTGATCGTAGGCCTCAAGAATTTCTGAGAGGTATTCATTCTGGTCGCGGGCCCAGTGCCGGGTGGAAAAAACCTCCACCTCAATGTCCCCATTGAACGCCGCTGCGTCCATCCAGGATCTGATCCGTCGGATGTCGATGACACCCTCTCCCATCAGCCCGCGGTCCTGAAGAGGATCAGACTGTTCCACTTTCCAGTCACAAATGTGAAATGCATGAAGCCAGCCTTTTTTTCCGCTCTGCATGATTTCACTTTCAAGGGCCTCATCAAACCACACATGATACACGTCCACCGCAATCCCCACCTGGGTTTCTCCGGTGTCGTTGAGCTGTTCACACATCCGCCGGGCCTGGACCATGGTGTTGACCGCTGAGCGGTCGGCTGCGTAGATGGGATGAAGGGGCTCAATGGAAAGTTTCACCCCGGAAGCTTTGGCGTGGGGGAGCACTGCGGCAATTCCATCCTGAATCTGATTGCGGGACTGCTCCAGCGACTGACCGGGAACCGCCCCGCACACCAGAACCACCGCCGGGGCGCCCAGAGCAGCGGCCTCGTCGATAATCTGTTTGTTCTCATCGATCGCTTTCTGCTGAGCGCTCACCTCCGTGGCAGGAAAGAATCCGCCGCGGCATAAGCTGGTTACCCGCAGTCCGGCGTCCTCCACCACTTGGCGGGCGGCCTTGACTCCCAGCGGTTCCACGGCCTGTCTCCACAGGGTGATGGCCGGGACCCCGGCTCCGGAGAGGGCGGGGCATCAGGGTGAGGTCGTCACTGACGCGGACGCCGCCCTGTTTGATGATTGCGAGGATGGAACGGATCAAGTGCTGATTGGTTCCCATGCGTCCAGTGACGCCGTTCATGATAATGCCGATGTATTGTGTTTTTATAATCATATATCATATATGATTGCAATTTTCTGTCAACCGTGAAAGAATAAAGAAATGAGAAGAAAGAAATTCATCCTCACCAAACAGCAGGCCGTGTATCAGGCGTTGCGCAAAGAGATCATGGCCGGTCAGCTGAAGCCCGGCAGCCGCTTGGTCATTGATAAAATCGCCATGAATCTGGACGTGAGCGCCATTCCGGTCCGGGAGGCACTCAGCCAGCTGGAGAAGGAGGGCTTGGTGGTGATCCGTCCCCACGCCGGGGCGGTGGTGACGGATATTCCGGAATCGGCCATCGAAGAGATCTTTGCCCTGCTGGAAGCCTTGGAGACCGTCAGTTGCCGGCTGGGCATCCGCCGGCTCACTCCCGAACATTTGGCCCGCCTGCGCCGCATCTCCCAAAGCATGGATGAAGCCCCCGGACAGGAGCAGTGGCTGACCCTTAACCGCGAGTTCCATCAGGCTCTGCCCGCCCTCGCGGGACTGCCCCGCCTGGAGGATCAGATGATCCGGGTGGGGGAGGACTGGGAGCGGCTGCGTCGTCTGCGTTTTTCCGACCGCAAGGGGGAGGATTTTCAGCGTGCGAACCTTCAGCACCGCGAATTCGTTCAGGCGCTGGAGGAGCAGGACCTGGAGCGGGCGGAACAGATGATCCGGCTCCATAACCGCGAAGCGCTCGCACAGTATATTTCCGGCTGATCCGCACGGGTCACTGACGGCGCAGGTGACTGGGCAGAATGTGCAGTTCGTCCCGGTATTTGGTGATGGTCCGCCGGGCCACCTTGAAGCCCTGCTCGCCGAGGGCCTTTACGATGGACTGATCTGAGAGGGGTTTGGCCGGATTTTCATTGTCCACCAGTTTGCGGATCGCCTCTTTGATGGATTTGTTGGAAACGGCATCCCCTCCGCCCGCGCTCGCATAGCCGGGAGTGAAAAAATACTTCAACTCGAAGGTTCCCCGGGGGGTCTGCATATATTTGTTATTCACGGCGCGGCTGACTGTGGTTTCGTGCATGGATATCTTTTCTGCGATCTCCGCCATGGTCAGGGGTTTGAGTTGGCTGACCCCCTCCTCGAAAAATGTCTCCTGATGTTTCACCACTTCCACCGCGATTTTCTTCAGGGTGTCCTGACGCTGTTCCATGCTTCTCATCAGGAAGCTGCCTCCGCGCACTTTGTCCCGGATATAGCGCCGGGCCTCCGGAGTGGTTCGGGGATCCTCCATCATTTCCCGGTAATGTTTGCTGATGCGGATCCGGGGAAGTTCCCGGTCATTCGTGCGCACCCGCCAGCGTCCGTTGATTTTTTTCACAAACACCTCGGGAATGACATATACGGCATCCGCAGAGGCGAGTTGCCGTCCGGGCCGCGGATCCAGCATGGCAATATGCCGGGCCGCCTCCCGCACATCCTCCTCGGTGGTGCCGAGATGCCGGGCAATATCCGCATAACGGTGCCGCGCCAGATCCTGAAGATATCCGGACACAATTCTCGCCTCCAGCGTCCCGCGTTTCCCGGAGCGGGAAAGCTGCTGCATCAGACATTCCTCCAGGTTCCGGCTTGCGATTCCCACGGGATCAAAACTCTGAATTTCGTCCAGCACATCCTCCACCACCTCCAGTTCGACCCCGATGCTTTCGGCCAGCTCCTCCAGCGAAAGATTCAGAAATCCGTCATCATCCAGACTGCCAATGAGCATTTCCCCGATTTGCCTTTCCTGCGGATCGAGAGAACTCAGGGCCAGCTGCTCGTTCAGGTGCTGCTGCAGGGTGGGGGAGACGCTGATGGATTCCATTTGGAACTGATGTTTCGCATCCGCATCCGCGCCAGGGCGCTGAATAATTTCATTATGCTGAAAACTCTCCCGGCTGTCCTCGTCCAGCCGGGCCAGCATTTCGTATTCCTCGTCAAACTCCTTCTCACTCACGTCATCCAGCTCATGACTGGACTCGGATTCAACCTCCACCCGTTCATGTTCCGGTTCAAGAATTTCCAGCGTCGGGTTCAACTCCAGTTCGTGTGCAATGAGCTGCTGAAGTTCCTGCAGGGGAGCCTGCAGAATTTCCAGGGATTGCCTCATCTGCGGGGCGAGTACCTGCTGCTGTCTCTGGGTTTGGGATTGATGTAGGTAGGCGTCCACGTGGGCTTGGATGGTTTAAGCAAGTTTCATGCCTTTAGCTTTGCGTTTGGTAGAATGCAAGCACGGGCTTACATCGATCCTGCGGCGGAAGACCGGGGCAAGGATGCCCCGCGTCCAGTTGGAGGTGCCGCATCCCTGCGGCGGAAGACCGGGGCAGGGATGCCCCGCGTCCAGTTGGAGGTGCCGCATCCCTGCGGCGGAAGACCGGGGCA
>JBMTJR010000069.1:0-9644 GCA_049438565.1 Kiritimatiellia bacterium | reverse complement strand
AGCGGAATCACCGGAAGTTCCTCCAGCAGCATCCTCTCTGCGTCCGCGAGCAAATCTCCTCTCTCTCCGCCAGCCCGCGCCGCGCGGAAAAGGGTTGCATCGTAGGTCGGATTTTTCCAGTCGGCCAGGTTATGACCGGCGTCAGACAACCACAGTCCCAGAAAAGTCATGGGGTCCGTGTAGTCCCCCACCCAGCCCAGATAACAGAGATCAAAATCCCGTTCGCGTCTGCGGCTGAAATAGGTCTGCCGCTCCATGTTGTTGATTTCAATCCGTATGCCCAGTTCCTGCTGCCAGCGTTGCTGAATGAATTCCGCCACCCGCTGTGAATCCTGCGCACTTGGATAAATAAATACGATTTCCGGAACCCCCTCTCCTCCCGGATATCCCGCCTCGGCCAGTAACTGGCGCGCCTGCTCCGCATCTTCGGCAAGCTGCTTCTCCGGGGTGTAGCCGCCGGTACCGGGGGGAACGTAATTGAATGCCGGCTCCCGCACCCCGTACAGCACCTTTTCGGTGATTGCCCTGCGGTCCAGCGCCAAACTTAAGGCCTGACGCACCCGCGGATCTTTCAATGCCGGATGCTGGAGGTTCACGGCATATCCCACGGATTCAAGATACGGATCCACCCGCAAAACTTCAGTGGCCTGCTCCCGGTAATGAGGAAGCCGGTGACGGGGCAGACTGTAGGTCACGTGGATCTCTCCGGAACGGAAAGCCCGTTCCTCAGATCCGGGATCCGGAAACGGAAAAAACACCGCCCCCTCCAGTTTCACCGATTCCGCCTGCCAGTATTGGGGATTTTTCCGCAACGCGATGCGGTCGCCGCTGCGCCAGTCCTCGAGGAGAAAAGCCCCGTTACCCACCAGATGTCCGGGCCGGGTCCATTCGCCGCCCCGGTTGTCCGTATTCCCGAACTGCGCCAGAACATGTTCCGGCAACGGAAATGCGGTCCAGTGCGCCAACAGGGAAAAAAGGTAGGGAGTCGGCTTGGCCAGCCGCAGCCGCAAACGGCGCTCGCCCAGGGCTTCCACTCCCAGTGCGGAGAGCGGGAGTTCTCCCTGATGAATCTCCCGGGCATTTAAAATCGGGAAAAGCATAAATGCATAGGAGGCTCCCAGTTCCGGATTCAGAAGACGGCGGAATGCAAAATCAAAATCCCGGGCGGTGACCGGTTTTCCGTCCGACCAGACCGCCTCCCGCAGGAGGAAATCTACGGTCAGTCCATCTTCGGAAACTGTCCAGCTCTCGGCCATGCCCGGTTCCGGCTCCAGTGTCGCCGCATGAAGCCGGGTCAGACCTTCAAATAAGTTCAGGAGCACATTTCCCGCACTGACGGAGGTCGCCAGCTGGGGATCCAGACTTTCCGGTTCCGCGCCGTTGCCCCGCAGCAGAATTCCCTGTTCCGCAGCCAGATCCACCGGACGGGTTCCCGCCTCGCGGGATCCGCAGGCACTGAACAGCAGACACAAAAACAGACAGCAGAGAAATCTCATTCCGGAGATTCCAAAGAGAGTTCTGTGTAGTCATGGCGGTCGAGGATGTTCGGCACCCAGCCTTTTACCGAGGGATCAATCAGATAATTCTGCGTGTACCAGTACACCGGAATCAGAGGCATCTCCCGCAGCAGAATCGCCTCTGCGCGGTCATAGAGTGCGAAGCGCTGTTCGGGATCCGCAGTTCCGGCCGCCTGTTTGATGAATTCGTCATACTTTGGATTTCCCCAGCCGGTGTGATTGTTCCCGGCCCCGGTCAGATGCAAATCCAGGAAATTGTGGGGATCCGCATAATCACCTGCCCAGCCGGCCCGGGCCACATCAAAATCCATGCTTCTCCGGCTCAGCATATAGACCTGCCACTCTTTATTCACCAGGGTGCAGTTGATCCCCAGATTCCGTTTCCACATCTGCTGCACGACCTGAGCGATGGTGCGGTGGGCATCGCTGGTATTGTACATCAGTTCAAATTCCGGAAACCCTTTTCCCTCCGGATATCCCGCCTCGGCCAGCAGCCGTTTGGCTTTTTCGACATCCTCGACCAGCTTCTGGGAGGGCTGAAAGCCTGCGGTCCCGGGCGGCGTAAACCACAGGGCGGGAAGTTGCCCCCCTTTCAGAATTTTTTCCGTGATCAGCTCCCGCTGCAGCGCGAGCGAGAGCGCCTGCCGGACCCTCACATCATCAAATGGAGGACGGGTGGTGTTGAGGAGATAGTAGTAGGTGGTCAAATAGGGAAAGGAATAAAGAAGTTCCGGCTGATTTTGCTGATAATGAGGAAGCCGGGGAAGCGGGACTTTGCTGGTCTTGTGCAGGAGACCGGAGCGGAACATCCGCTCTTCGGTCTGCTCATCCTCCACCGGATAAAAAAAGATCCCGTTCAGTTTCACCGCGTCCCGGCTCCAGTACTGCTCGCTTTTGCGGACAAAAATCCTTTCGCCGAAGCTCCATTCCTTCAGTTCAAACGGACCATTCCCCACATAGGTCTCCACCCGGGCCCAGGAATTGTTCCGGTCTTCCGCCCCGCCCCCTTTCCGCACCGTGGGAGGATGAACCGGATAAAACGCATGATGGTTCAGCATACTGAGAAAAAAAGGAGCCGGCTGCTCCAGCGTGATTTCAAGCGTATGCGGGTCCAGGGCTTTCACCCCCACCTGCTCCGCATCCTCCAGCAGTCCCTGGTTATACAGACGTCCGTTCCGGATCACATAAAGCATATAGGCATATTCCGCCCCAAGTTTCGGAGAAAGCATGCGCCGGTAACTGAAGACAAAATCCTCAGCCGTGACCGGGTCCCCGTTGGACCAGCGGGCCTCGGGGCGGAGGGTGAAAGTATAAACCGTACCTTCAGAGTTCTGCTCCCAGCCGGAGGCAACTCCCGGTTTGGGTTTCAGCGTTTTTCCGTCCTCCCGCACCAGTCCTTCAAATAATGCGGAGAGAATCCGGTATTCAATCATCCCGGTGGTCAGATGCGGATCCAGCCCCTCCGGTTCCGCCTCATTGCCCAGATGCAGAATCCCCAGACGTGTCCCCTCCTCCACCCGGTTTTCAGCCTGCAACGGAAAAACCATAAGAATACAAATCCATAAGAACCAATGTTTCATCGAATGTTTCTTTCCTTTCTGCATTGTTCACAAATACATTTCCCCTCCAGATACCGGAAATCCAGATCGGGATTTTTCAAATCATTGTTTCCGCAGTATGCACAGATATGAAAAGGAGTCCCCGCCTCCTGTTTGACATTTTTCCGGTAGGTGCTGGCGCGCTGGCGCTGTTTCACTGAGGAGCGCATCTCTTTCCCGAAGAACAGAAACACCGGCACCAGGGCCGCGAGGACCGAAACCCGGGATCCCGGAGTTCCCCCCACCAGTTCGAGGGCGTAGAGGGCCCAGTAGACATAGCCGATGTACTTGACTTTCACCGGCAGAATAAAAAACAGCCGGATTTCAAAGTTGGGAAAAAGCCAGGCAAAGGCGATCACCAGATTCCCGAAGATAAAGGTGTTGCTCAGCACCGCATACGGAACCAGAAAAGAACCCAGCACGGTGGCCAGCCAGCAGCTGCCGATATACACGCCAAAGCGGAACTCTCCCCACTCCCCTTCCAGAGCGCTCCCCATGATGTAGGTGATCCAGATAAACAGGGCGAAGAACAGCGGATTCATCTGCATGGGAACCAGCATGAAGGTGATCACACGCCAAAGTTCTCCGGCCATCACCCGTGAGGAGTTCAAGGGCAGATAGGCAAAAGAGATACTTTCCGACACCACGGCGAGGTACACCATGACCTGACCGGCCAGCAGGATCGGCAACAAATAAGGAAAAGTGATTTTCCCGAATTTTTTCTCCAGATTCTCTAAAAGGGACATGAACTTCCTTTACCCTTCCGCTTCCGTCATGCAAGTGGCGAGCGGGAGGAAATCGTCCTCCGCACCGGACTTCAGCCCTCACGCGGGGGAATCCCGCCGGCAATCTCCTCCTGAACGATCTCCAGAATGCGCCCGGGCGGAAAAAACTCACCCTCCCCGATCCCCGGACATTCCCGGCAGGTTTTGGCCCAGGCCTCCTCGCTGCGGACATTTCTGAACCAGAATGGATAGGTCCGGCACTGTCGTGGTTTCACCGGGTGGATTCGGCAGCGGTTGTGCTCGAAAAACACACAGTCGCCGTTTGTTTTCTCTTTCAGGAGGCGTTCTCCATCCTGATCCCGGGTCCACTTCCGGAGAAAGGACTCCATATCCTCGCCCAGAAATCCGGTGATGCTCTCCTGCTCTTCCTCTGAGATCCGCACTTTCCCCGGAGCGCCGCTGCAGCAGAATCCACAGTCGGTACAGCGGAAGTGAACTCCTTCTGCCAGCGGGGCGGGGAAAAGGGAGGCCGCATCAAAATGATTTAAATTCTCGCTCATTTTACAACTTATTTTGATGATACGGGATGAATGCAGATCCGACAGACAAGGTCCGCTCCCCCAAAACTTTACCCTGTAAGTCCGCCTCAATCTCTGATCTTCTGGAATGTCACAAAATGGTGAAACAGAGTCATATCCGGTTCCGGAAAAGTTATGAACCCCACTTTACCCATCCAGACCAGCCTGATGAAGTTCGAACCCCCCGGGGAGATCTTTGACGGACCAGCCCTTTGCTTTGAGTGCATCCCGCAAGCGGTCAGAATCCTCCCAGCGTTTTTCCAGGCGGGCCTGCTGCCGCTCTTCCGCCAAGGTCTGAACCTCTTTCGGCACCTTCGCGGATTCAAGAGTCGGCAGTTCAATTCCCATTGCATACAGAACCTTTTCCAGCCCCTGCGCATCCTCCTCCTGGATCGAGGCTGGATTTTTTTCGATTTCTCCGGCCACCCGGAACATCTCACCCAGCGCCTTCGGCACATTCAGATTGTCCAACAGGGAGTCAAACGACGGTGCAAAACGTCCCAGCGACTCCGCTGCCTCCGCCGCGCGGCAGCATTCTTCATAACTCCTTCCGGGAACCTGAAGGGTGTTTTTTATTTTTTCCGACAAGCGGGCCAGCCGTTGCAAATTTCCGCGGTGTGCATCCAGGGCGCCCACCGTAAAATTAAGATGCTTTCGGTAATGGCCGGCAATCAGGCCATAACGTACTTCGGCAGGGGTGAAACCTTTGGCCTCCAGATCCTCCAGGGTGTACATATTCCCGAGACTTTTGCTCATTTTTTTTCCATCCACCATGAGGTGCACCACATGAAACCAAAGACGGCAGAAGGTCTGACCCGTACAGGCTTCGCTCTGGGCAATTTCATTTTCATGGTGGGGAAACGCCAGATCAATCCCCCCGGAATGCACATCAAAAGACGGACCCAGATATTTCATGCTCATGGCCGAACATTCCAGATGCCAACCCGGACGGCCGGGGCCCCAGGGACTTTCCCAGACGTTCTCTCCGTCTTCAGGTTTCGCCGCTTTCCACAGAGCAAAATCCGCCATCGAATCCCTTCCATATTCATCGTCTGCCTGCGCGGCGCTGTCCGTGGTCAGCTCCCTCTCCTTCACCCCGGAGAGGCGTCCATATTCCGGAAAGGCGTCAATCCGAAAAAAAACCGATCCATCCCCCGCCTGGTACGCTACCCCTTTGTCTATCAGCGACTGAATGAGGCTGATTTGCTCAGAGATATGTTCCACCGCTCCTGGCTCCACCTGCGGGGGCAGCAAATTAAGAGCCTCGCAGTCCCGGTGGAATTTTTCTGTCCATCCCCGGGTAAAGGTCTCCAGCGGCAAACCCTGCTCCTGGGAGACCCGGATGGTTTTGTCATCCACATTGGTGATATTGCGAACGTGTTTCACCCGGATTCCCGACAGCTCTGCGACCCGACGGAACACATCCTGCACCACAAAGGTACGGAAATTTCCGATATGCGCCGCGGCATACACGGTAGGCCCACAACAGTAAAATCCCAGCGATTTGCCATCCATGGGTTCAACAGTCTGGACTTGACGTGAAAGGGTATCGAAAATCTGTAACTTCATGCGCGCTCCATACTCACTCCGCTCCAGGCATGCAAGCCAAAGGGATACGCGGGATATCCTGTAGATATTCAAAAAACTGCGCGGGGCGTCCAGCCCCGATCTTTTGCCGCGGGATATTGTTTTCGGCATGCTGCTGTACGTGCGCATCCAGCTTCTCAGCAAAAAAAGAGAAACCACTTTTCTGTGATGCTCATTCACTCTGAACCATTCAGGAGAATGGTCGCACCCTGAATTCATATAGAGTAACAAGCCACAATCCTCATAAAAGGAATGAAAAACGAATCCCTTCTCGTTGAAGAATTCTCCAGGGTCACTGCCGTGCACGTAAAGAGAGCCCAAGTTAAGATTCACATCGCCATTTGCCTATAATTCCTATTCCTCCTGCTTGACACTACAGGTCGATTGACTATGGTACGCGCCGTTTTTTCAAGACAGAAACGCTCCTTCCGGAGCTAAGCAACCTCAAAGGACCCCCAACATTATGGCGACAAAAAAGACCCAGAAACAATACGTATATTTTTACGGATTTGGCAAAGAAAACACCGAAGGCGACTCTACCTACAAAGCAATTCTAGGCGGAAAAGGAGCCAACCTGGCTGAGATGGCCAATGCGGACCTTCCGGTACCTCCGGGGTTCACGGTTTCCACCGAGGCCTGTGCCTACTACAGCTCGCACAATGGAAACTACCCTCCCGGTATGGAGGCGCAAATGAAAGCCAAACTGCGGTTTCTGGAAAAAATGACCGGCAAAAAACTCGGCGATCCGAATGACCCCCTGCTGGTGTCTGTGCGCTCCGGGGCCGCGGTGTCCATGCCCGGAATGATGGATACGGTTCTGAACCTTGGCCTCACCGATAAATCCGTGCTCGGTTTCATCAAAAAGACCGGAAATGAGCGCGCGGGCTGGGACTGCTACCGCCGCTTTATTGATATGTTCGGGGATGTGGTCATGGGCCCCTCCAGCGGACTGACCCACGAGGATTTCGAGCATGAGCTGGAAGGAATCAAAAAGAAATACGGTGCCAAAGAAGACACCGAGCTGACTGCGGAACAGCTCAAGGAACTCGTCGGTCTTTACAAACTCGTCTACCGCAAGAAAGTGAAAAAAGCTTTCCCGCAGGATCCCTGGGAGCAGTTGAGTCTGTCTGTACAGGCGGTATTCAATTCCTGGAACTCTGACCGCGCGGTCAAATACCGTCAGATCAACAAGATCTCCGGTCTGCTGGGAACCGCAGTGAATGTCTGCACCATGGTCTTCGGAAACATGGGCAGTGACTGCGGAACCGGGGTGGCCTTCACCCGCGACGGATCCACCGGAAAAGCACACCCGATGGGTGAATATCTGATCAATGCCCAGGGCGAAGACGTGGTGGCAGGAATCCGGACCCCGAAAAATCTCGATCAGATGCCTGACGAACCCGTGGAAAACGAAATCTGGAAAAAAGCGCACAAAGATCTGCTGAACATTATGCGCAAACTGGAACGTCATTACAAATATCCCCAGGACGTGGAATTCACCGTGGAGCAGGGAAAACTGTGGATGCTTCAGACCCGGAATGCGAAACGCACCGGTCTGGCGGGTATCCGCTGGGCGGTGGAAATGGCCACCGGAAAAGACGTGGAAACCGGTGAGAAACTGCCGAAACTGCTGACCAACAAAAAGGCGCTCGCCACCATCACCGGCGACGACCTCGAGCAGCTGCTGTTCCCCATCTTTGACATCAAGGCTGAGGCTCAGAACACTCCGTTGCTGAATGCGCTGCCCGCAGGTCCGGGCGCCGCCGTGGGCAAAATCGTTTTCGAAGCCAAAGAGGCAGAGGAAATTGTCAAAGCCAACCCGGACGAAAAACTGATTCTGGTCCGTCAGGACACCAGTCCCGAGGACGTGGGCGGAATGTGGGCGGCCAAAGGCATCCTCACGTCCACCGGCGGAATGACCTCCCACGCAGCCGTGGTGGCACGTGGCTGGGGCAAATGCTGTATTTGCGGTGCCTCCGACCTGAAGATCAACGCCGCCAAAAAAGAAATCAGCGTTAACGGAAAAATCCTGAAGGCGGGCGACTGGCTCTCTCTGAACGGCTCTACCGGAAATGTCTATGAGGGTGAACTGCCCACCATGGCCTCCCCGGTGGTGTCTGCGGTGGACGGAAATGCCGCCGCCAAAAAACATCCCATCTACCTGATGTACAAACATGTGTCCGACTGGGCGGATCAGTTCCGCACCATCAACGTGCGCGCCAATGCCGACTCCCCTGCGGACGCCGTGATGGCCCGGGCCTTCGGCGCCGAGGGAATCGGCCTCTGCCGGACCGAGCACATGTTCTTTGAAGGGGAAAGAATCTGGGACATCCGTTCCTTTATTCTGGCCGACTCCAAAGACAGCCGTGAACAAGCTCTGAAAAAACTTCTGCCGCATCAGCGCAAAGATTTTGAAGGTCTGTTCAGAGCCATGAAAGGTCTGCCGGTGACAGTCCGTCTGCTGGATCCGCCGCTGCACGAATTCCTTCCCCACACCGAAAAGGACCAGAAGTTCATGGCCGATCATCTCGGCGTGGATCTGGAGTTGGTCAAAGCCCGGGTTTCCGAGCTGCATGAGTCCAACCCCATGCTGGGTCACCGCGGCTGCCGTCTCTCGGTCACCTTCCCCGAACTCTGCGTGATGCAGACCCGGGCCATCATCGAGGCGGCCTGCAATGTGCTCAAACGCAGCAAGATCAAAGCAGAACCGGAAATCATGATTCCGCTGGTCGGCACCAAGGCTGAAATCGACTATCTGGAAGCCATCGTGCGCGAAACCGCTGATGAAATTCTGGAGAAACGCGGCGCCAAGATCCCCTACAAAGTGGGAACCATGATCGAGATTCCGCGTGCGGCCCTGACCGCCGACGAAATTGCGGAAACTGCTGAGTTCTTCAGCTTCGGTACCAACGACCTCACCCAGCTGACCTACGGGTACAGCCGTGATGATATTGGAGCCTTCCTTCCGGATTATCTCAATGAGAAAATTCTGGATGTGGACCCCTTCCAGTCTCTCGACCAGAGCGGCGTAGGCCAGCTGGTGCAGATGGGCGTGCAGAAGGGTCGCAGCACCCGTCCGGACCTGAAGTGCGGAATTTGCGGAGAACACGGTGGAGACCCGGCTTCGGTCAAATTCTGCGTCAAAGCAGGACTGAACTACGTGAGCTGCTCTCCCTACCGGGTGCCGATCGCCCGGGTGGCCGCCGCACAGGCAGCGCTCTGAGATTCAGAGTACGCTGTACCCTGCAAGCCCCTGTCCTTACCGGACAGGGGCTTTTTTTGGTTTCTTTACGGACTTGTTTTTACCCCGGTCACCGATAGCGTTTAGGAAGTTTAACCCACGGAGAGTTATGATTGTTGTAAATACCGAGTCTTTACCCGGCTATGAAATTTCCAAGTCTCTGGGAATTGTGCAGGGAAATGTGGTGCGGGCCAAACATATGGGCCGGGACATTGCCGCAAGTTTTAAGAATATCGTGGGGGGCGAGCTGAAAGGATATACGGAACTGCTTACCGAAGCCCGCCGGGACGCCATGTCGCGCATGTTGGCGCAGGCATCGGAGCTGGGCGCGGATGCGGTGGTGAATGTGCGTTTCAGCACTTCGGCCATTACCCAGGGCGCTGCGGAATTGTATGTGT
>JBMTJR010000068.1:0-9720 GCA_049438565.1 Kiritimatiellia bacterium | reverse complement strand
AGCAAATCCAAACAGGACTCCGAACAGAAAGTCCGGGACGCCCTGGCCTATGGCGTGGACACCATCATGGTGGTGGGAGGTGACGGAATGATCAACAGCGTCGGCAGCCAGCTGCTGGACACCGGCGTGGTGCTGGGGGTGATCCCTACAGGCAGCGGCAACGGATTTGCCCGGCATTTTGAGATTCCGCTCAATCCGGAAAAAGCCATCCGAAGTCTGGCGGACGGACAGACCATGGACATTGATGTGGGAACCGCGAATGGACGGCCCTTTTTCATTACCTGCTCTCTGGCCTGGGATGCGGCGATCGTGAAAAGTTTTGAGAAATCCCCGGTCCGGGGCATTCTGCCCTATATTTTTGCCGCGGCCTACGAACTCTTTGATTACGAACCCGAACTTTTTGAAATCGAACTGGATCATCAGCCCTCTCTGCAGGTTCAGGAACCCATGCTTTTCACCATCGCCAATCTCACGCAATACGGCGGCGGCGCTCTGATCGCGCCCCAGGCGCGGGCCGATGACGGATATCTTTGGCTCACCTATGCGCTCAAAGCGGACGTGCCGAAACTGATTCCCCAGCTCCCGAAACTTTTCGAGGGGAAAATCAACGAAACCCAGGGAGTGAGTTCCCACGGTTTCCATCATTTAAAAGTGACCCGGCAAAGCGCACAGCCCATCCAGATCGATGGAGAACTGATGTCCAGCGGTCCGGAAGTGGAAATCTCCATCCGCCCCAAAGCCCTCAAAGTCTGGGTTCCCTGAGACCCTCTCTCCCCCGAACAATCCTGAAGCGTAAATTCAGGCTAAATCTGCGCATACTTTTTCAGTGCGGGGACACTCGCGATCTTCCGTTCGGGCAGGATGAGGCAGCTGAGTTTTCCGCCATACACACAGCCGGTGTCCAGGCCGATCACCTTGGGCCGGTCGATTCCGCCAAGGGCCGCCCAGTGGCCGAAAACCACCAGGTCGTCGCCTTCATAGAGATCAAACCAGGGCGGATTGGATTCGCTTTTTAAATCGTGTCCCTCTCCGTCCCAGGTCCGGATGGTCAGCAAGTGCCAGGGGTCGGTCTGATCCGGATGCAGGCCGGGAACCAGTCCTCCATGCACCAGCATCAGATCGTGATCCTCGTACCAAAGAGGGAATTGATAAATGTCTGCCACAAAGTCATCAAATTTGCTGCCGAAATTTTTGTGCAGCTGATCAAGATATTTGCTGTGTTTGTGGAATTTTCCCTGTGTGAGCTGCAACAGACTGTATTCATGATTTCCCATCAGAGAGAGCGCCTTCATCTCCCGGAATATTTCCCAGACCCGCCGGGAATCCGGACCTTTGTTTATCAAATCCCCGATAAAAATGATTTGGTCCTGATCCGGATCTGCATCGACTTTTTTCAGGAGTTTTTTCAGTTCTTTGTGGCAACCATGCACGTCACCGATGATGAGAGTTCTCTTCTCCATGCGCGTCGCATATCATCCACAGAGGGTGCCTGCAAGTCCCCAGGATTCCAAAGAAAAATCCATCACACTCTGAACAGCGCTCCGAGCTTTTTTCCCAGCATCAGACTGCTTCCCACCAGGGTAACGGCCAGGAAAACCATGGCCCAGACCCCAAGCGCGGCCGCAATGAATTTTCCGGTGCCAATGAGCTGAAACAGTTCGTAAATTGTCTTGGTGATCGGATAAAAATCCTCTCGCTGTGCCAGCATCAGACTGTCGGAAACCTCCAGCATGGAAAAGGCAAACGCGAGCAGGGCACCGGCAATCAAATTGGCCGTGATCAGTGGGAGTGTCACCCGTTTCAGACTCACCATCGGTTTGGCTCCCATGTTTGCCGCGGCCTCTTCGAGACTGACACTGGTTTGCTGCAGCCCTGCCACGGCGGAGCGGACCATATAAGGCAGACGCCGGATACTGTAGGCCATGACCAGAAACAGGGCCGGATTGGTTTTCACATCCAGAAGATGCGGCAGCCAGTCACTGTTACGGACGACCTCCATATTGCTGAGCCGTGAACTGGCGGCCAGATATCCGGAAGCCATCACCAGTCCGGGCACCGCCAGGGGCATCATCGCCAGACCGTCCAGAATCCCCCTGAATTTCAGGTTGGAGCGGACCACCACAAACGCAATCCCGATGCCGAACACAAGATTGAACAGCACCGCACAGAGAGAGAAGGTCAGGCTGTTCCGGATGCTGCTGACCGTCATGGAATGCCCCAGTGCCTCACTGTAATTGTACAGCGTCCATTCCTGAGGAAGTACGGATCGGTACCAGCCTCCCGGAGCGGAAAAACTGGTAAGGATCACTCCGATATGTGGCAGCAGTGCAAAAAAGATCACCAGTACGAATGGAAGCAGGACCAGCAGTCCCTTGACTGTGCCCAGTCGGTGTTCAGTGAAAGTGGTTGCCGCTTTTCCCTGCATGGCATGGGCCTGTCCTCCGAAAAGGATTTTGCTGAGCAGATAGAGACTCACGCTCACCGTGAGCATCACCACTACCAGCGCAAACGGGAAAGGATTGCTTCCGATCTCTTTGAGGGAATCATAAACCTGGACCGAGGCCACCCGGGTGTAGTTCATGATCAGCGGCGTCCCCAGTTCGGTGAAGGACCAGATAAACACAATGGTTCCTCCGGCAAAGAAACCCGGGGTAATCAGTGGCAGGGTGATCCGGCGGAACTTTGTCCAGCCGGTGGCGCCCATGTTTTCAGCCGCCTCCTCCATCGCATGGTCAATGTTGGCCAGCGCCGCGGAGAGATTCAGATACAAAATCGGATAGAGAGACATCGACTGCAGCAGAATCACCCCCATCCACCTCCCCTGCCCCAACCAGTCGACCTCGAGGCCAAACATGGTGTTCACCACCCCGTACTGTCCGAAGATCTGCTGAAAACCGATCGCGCCCACAAAGGGAGGCAGAATCATTGGAACCAGCAGCAGGGCATTCACCCATTTTTTCCCGGGGAACTGAAACCGGTTGGACAACCAGGCCAGCGGCAGAGAGATCAGACTGGCAAGCAGGGTGGTGCCCAGCGCCAGCCGAAGGCTGTTCAGCAGTCCTTCAAGATAAATAGGATTTTGGAAAACGCCCAGCAGATATTCGAGGGTGAATTTCCCGTCGGTTCCCAGAAATCCATTGCGGATCACCAGACTGAGCGGATAAAGAAATCCCGCAGCAAACACCGCGAAGGTGACCAGAAAAACGGTGAGAGCGGAAGATTTACGCATCCTGTCCCTCCGCGAGGGATTTGGCCAGCGTGTACTGCTTCCGGAAAAAAATCACCCATTCTCTCATAAACACCATTTGCCGGGAGGAGTGATAATCCGGCCCCAGCGCACTGTCCCAGTTTAATCCGGGCGGAAGAAGCCGCAGCGCCTCCATCGCCTCCGGAACCGCTTCCGGACCACCCGCCTGCTGAATCGCTTTCCAGGCCTCGGCCAGCTCCTCGCCTGCATCCAGACACATGGCGCGGATCAGATAGCGGTTGATGCCGAAATGCCTGCCGGTCCACCGGGGAATGTATTGAAACTGACTGGCCAGATAATAAGGGTTCACCGAAGGATCTCCCAGCGGATCACTGTAATAAGGTTGATGGGATTCAAACCGGGCCTGAATTTCAGGCAGCTCCGATGGATAAAAGTCTCTGCGGATTGGCAGCCTGCGCAGTGCGTATTTGACCGGTCCGCCCGGGGTTCCCACCCGGTAATTCCAAAGTTTCTGGCCTGCCTCACTTAATACATATTCCATAAACTCGACCGCAAGTTCACGATGAGGGGCTCCCCGGAGCAGGCTGACCGGATCCGCACTCACGCTCGATCCCCCCACCGGGGTGAAATACATCATTCTTTCGCTTCCGTCGGGATTCCGGCTGCTCTCCGCCTGATAGCGTCCATAAAAATCAATCGCCAGTCCCACCGTGGCGTTTCCCATACTCACATCAATCGGAACTTTGGAGGCACTGTCGGTAAAATAACGGGCATTGGCCCCGAGCAGTCTGACCAGATTCACGCCGTTCACCCATCCGGTCCGGATGGCCTGTTCATAGGCCTCCGGCGCCGAATCCAGATCCGCCTCGAACGCGGCAATCTGTTCCGGCGTGAACCCGGCCCGCCTCACTTCAATATAAATTTGCTGATGGATTAGCATCTCAAAGGCTTTGGCGATACTTCCGCTTTTGGTAGGGTCAGACACCCCGAGCTCTTTGAAATAGACCGGGTCCGCCAGATCCGCCCATGCGGCAGGACGGTTTTCAATCCCCAGATCCTCCAGACGGTCCAGATTCGCCACAATTCCAAAGGTGCTCAACGCGGTGCCCACAAACAGCGGTGCCCGCCATTCCTCTCCACTGAGACCTTCCGGAAGCAGCAGAATTCCGGATTCCGTGTGTGTGAGGGATTCCGGAATTCCTTCCGGCCAGGGCGTCACCGTCAGACCCTCCCGTCCGGAACGGTCATGATCATACACTCCGCCTCCGAAAAACAGGTCAAGGCCGGTGCCAAATTTATCCGGATCATCCACCGAACGGAGGGACTCCCGGACCTCAAGCAAAGCGGGATCTTTTCCCTCCGGATTGAAGCGTCTGCTCGTCACCACCTCCCCGGCTCCCCGGGGCCACTCATTCCCCTCCCGTATCCACCAGGCTTTGAAAGAAGCCTGCATCTCGGCATTCAGGTAGCGGGAAATTTCGCTGGTTCCCCCCACCACCCGCCAGTCGATTTTCACCGGGGATTTCCCCTGCTTCTGCCGCCACTCACTGAATCCACGGGCAAACTCATAACGAATCGCCTCATTGTGCGGAGAGATAATAATCAGCACCGGATCCCCCTCCTTCCAGGCTCCTGTGGGGGGGGCTTTGCGGAACACGAAGGGAAGCGCAATGACCAAGGCCGCCGCCAGAAGCACCGCCCAGGACTTCATGCAGTCCCCCGGGGAAGGACCACGACATCCTGAGGATCCACCCAGGTGGTGGCCGGTTTTTCGCCATCCCGGGCCAGAATCCTCGGATTCAGATCAAACACTTTCAGATTTCTTCCCGGTTCTCCACCGATACGGACCTGATGCTGTGCAACCTCTCCAAGGTAAACCGTGTCATGCACAATTCCCTGCACAACGTTGGGGTGATTTTTCGGAGCCTCTCCCAAATGCAGGGTTTCAGGACGCAGCGAAACGGTCACTTCGTCCCCCTCGGAAAATGTTCCCAGGCCATGCGTGGTTTCCCAGGTGGCCTCCGGCGTGGAAACGGAAAGCGTGGAATCCGAAACCTTTTTCACGATCCCATTGAGGAAATTGCTTTCGCCGATAAATCCGGCGGCAAAGACGGACTTGGGTTTCAGATAGACCTCCTGCGGCGTCCCATACTGTTCAATCACGCCCCCGTGAAGCACCGCCAACCGGTCCGCGACTGAAAGCGCCTCCTTCTGATCATGGGTCACGTAGATAGCCGTGAGTCCGGATTCTTTACAAATCCGGCGGATCTCTGTGCGCATTTCCAAACGGAGTTTGGCATCCAGATTGGACAGCGGTTCGTCCAGCAGCAGACATTTGGGATGAATCACCAGCGCCCGGGCCAGCGCCACCCGTTGCTGCTGACCACCGGAAAGTTCATTCGGTTTGGACTGCGCTTTCTCCGACATTTTCACCATAGCCAGCGCCTCCGCCACCCGCTCCGCTGTTTCGGTTTTGCTCACCTTCCGCATTTCCAGACCAAACGCCACATTCTGTGCCACGGTCATGTGGGGCCACAGGGCGTAGCTTTGAAAGACCATGCCGGTATCCCGTTGATGCGGAGGAAGCCGGGTCACGTCCTGATCCCCCATATAAATCGAACCGCTTTCCGGCTGATGAAAACCCGCGATGCAGCGCAGCAGCGTGGTTTTACCACAGCCACTGGGTCCCAACAGAAAAAACAACTCCCCCGGCTCAATGGTGAGGGTGATGTGATCGACGGCTCTGGTTTCCCCGAAGGTTTTCACCAGGTCTTTGATTTGTACAGCTACGGCCATGAGAAAGCTCCTTTTCTTCGTTAAAGATGCAGTGCAAGGAACAAAGGTCAACTCTGAAACTGTCAGGAAACCTTTAAGATCCGGAGATCTTCACTTTTGGCACAGATGCGGACAGGCTTCCGCAAACGGAAAGCGGTCTGGGTTCCACCACATCCCTGACAAAGATCCCACCGGTATCCAACCCGGCGGCCGTCGTGGAGGAGGCCAGATTCGCCAGCTGCCAGAGCCCTACCCCGCTTTCAAAACAGGAACTCCATACAAGTTTTAAAGAACGAACTTCCGCCATTTCAATCCAGGCCGCGCGGTCCCCAGAATCTCCCAGCAGGGTGGGTTTGAGGATCAGAGCTTTTACCGAAGGATGTTCCGCCAACCTCCGTCCCTCGGGCAGCAGAAGACTTTCATCCAGAGCAAGCGGAACCTCCTCGCGGGCCCAGAGTCTGGAATAATCCTCCGGATCCCGGAGCGGCTCCTCGAAATATTCCAGACAGGATGCGGGAATTCTGCGGTGCAGTTCCAGCGTCTGCTCCACGCTCCACTGACGGTTTCCATCCAGACGAATCCGTAAATCCGGCCGCTGAAGAAGCACCTCGCAGATCGCATCCGGATCTGGCTGCGCCCCCGGTTTGATTTTCGCCACAGGATGCCGCCATTTTTCGATTCTGTTCAGAAACGCGGACGGTGTTTCTGCTGACATGATCCACAGGGCATTCACAGGGACCGGTTTTTCCGGAATCCGGAACCGCTCCGAAGCACATTCACATGCAAACCGAAGACTCGGAAACGCGTGGGTATCGGGATTCTGCATCTGCAGCACCTCGAGAACCTCATCAAGACTTTCTTGGGAAAAACCCGGCAAAGGGGCCGCGTCACCCCATCCGTCGCACTCAGGGTTGTGAATCAGCACCCCTTTTCGTTCCGTGATCCGGATTCCCCTGGCCAGATCCAGGGGGCGGTGCAAAGGGAGCGTATAGGGGAAAACGCGGAACATCTACGCTCCAATTGGCCAGCTCAAAAGAAAAAGGAGGGCATAAACCAGCAGAAGTTTTCCGGTTTTTCCCAGCACGGGATTCAATTCACGGCCTGTTGTACCGGTTTGCACTGCCCGGATCAGCGGGAACACCACCGGAAACAAAAGCAAGGTGACCAGCGAAAAGAAGCCTCTTCCCGCAAGTAAGGAGGCCAAACCTGGAAGTCCGAGAGCCAGTGTCAGACATAATGCGTATTCAAAGCGGGAAAACTCACGCCCAAAACGGACGGTCAGGGTACGTTTTTGATGGAGCCGATCCTCATCCACATCACGTAAATTATTGACCGTGAGAAGCCCGGTGGCGATCAGCCCCGGTCCCAGTCCGGCCACATAAACATAGAAAGGGGGCCAGCCCGACTGGGGGAACTGTAGATAATAAGTTCCCGCAACCGCGACCGGACCAAAAAAGATCAGCACAAACAGGTCCGCCAAACCTGTGTAAGCAAGTGACCAGCGTCCCGCGGTATAAAAGACGCCACAGAAGATAGAGGCTGCGGCAAGCCAGAGGACCGGCATTCCACCATGACGAATCAGCAAACCGCTCAGACACGCCACCCCCGCAAAACAAACAACCGTGGCGAAGCTCATCATCCGCAGACTGATTCTTCCGGAATGGAGACCGCGCAGCGGTCCCTGACGGGCCTCGGTATCCGCTCCCTGACGGTGATCGAAGACATCGTTGCAAAAATTGGTCCCAATCTGCACCAGCACCGCAATCGAAAGGGTGACCAGCCAGATGGGCAGATTCAATCCTCCCTCAGGCAGGCACAAGGAAGCTCCGATGAGCACCGGAGACAGCGCGGCAAACAGGGTTTTCGGACGGGTGGTAGAGAGCCAGAGAGCAAACAGCGATTCGGACATTGCAGGCAGCGTAATTATTATTGTTGATCCAGAAGCGTACGGATTTTCAGGGCCAGATTTGCAATCGTGAATGGTTTCATGATGAAACAGGCTTCCAGATCAATACCGGACTCCTGAAGTTTCTCTTTCGACACCATGCCACTCATCACAAGAATTCCTGTTTTACAGCCTTCTTTTTTTAAATTTTTACAAACTTCGGCCCCGTCCATTGCCAGTAGAAATTTTTATTTACCTCCAGGAATCCACCTTGAAAATAAAGTAATGCGAATGACTCAGTGGAGTTCCGCAATACACTGGAGAGTAACTGATCGCCATCGAGATCGAAACGCTTAATTTATATGGGCGAAATCTACAATGCCCGATAGCAATGAAAAGAAGATTCAGGGAAGATTCTATCAAAATGAACGGTTTGTCAGATCAGGGAACCGGGTAATTCCGGGTGAGTTGGATCACATCCTGACGAATAGCTTTCTGCAATTCGAGATCCTCGGGGGATCGAAGAATCTGACCGATCCATTTGGCAATCTGCTCCATTTGAGGCTCTTTCATTCCCCGCGTGGTCATGGCCGGACTTCCCAGACGGATCCCCGA
The DNA here is from genome assembly GCA_049438565.1 of Kiritimatiellia bacterium. Classification (GTDB taxonomy): domain Bacteria; phylum Verrucomicrobiota; class Kiritimatiellia; order SS1-B-03-39; family UBA6053; genus UBA6053. The sequence continues at coordinate 1,237 of JBMTJR010000068.1, read as the reverse complement.
GGTGACAAAAGGACTCTCTTTGTCGAAAGGAATTCCGTTTTTGTTCACCGTGATTCCCGCCCGGTCCAGTGCCGTGGCCGCATCTTTTCCTGTGACCCCCAACGGCGTCAGATCCACCAGCATCACGTGGTTGTCCGTGCCGCCGGAGCAAATTCTCAGCCCCTCCTCCGCCAGACCGGACGCCAGCGTACGGGCATTCCGCACCACCTGCTCGCAGTACTCCTTGAAGGACGGTTGCAGCGCCTCATAATAACAAACCGCTTTTCCCGCAATGGTGTGCATCAGAGGTCCGCCCTGGACCCCAGGGAACACCTGTTTGTCGATTTCTTTGGCATATTCAGATTTGCACATAATCATCCCGCCCCGCGGACCCCGTAAGGTTTTATGTGTTGTGGTGGTGACAAAATCACAGTGCGGAAACGGTGAGGGGTGACAACCCGCAGCCACCAGTCCGGCAATGTGTGCAATATCCGCAAACAGAAGGGCCCCAACCGAATCGGCGATTTCGCGCAGACGTTTGAAGTCAATGATCCGGCTATAGGCACTCGCGCCGCAGACCAGCATTTTCGGCTGATGCGTTTTGGCAAGTTCAGCGATCTCATCGTAATCCAGCAGTTCGGTCTCTTTGGAGACACCATAGTGAACAGCATTGAAGAATCTTCCGGAAAAATTGAGCTTCATCCCGTGGGTAAGGTGTCCACCATGCGCCAGATCCATGGCCAGAATTGTGTCCCCGGGTTCCAGCACCGAAAAGTAAACCGCCTGATTGGCAGTGGAGCCGGAGTGGGGTTGTACATTGACATGTTCCGCACCAAACAGCTGTTTGGCCCGGTCAATGGCCAGCTGTTCAGCCTGGTCCACATACTCACATCCGTTATACCAGCGCTTCCCGGGATAGCCCTCGGCATATTTGTTGGTCAGCACCGAACCGCTGCATTCCTGCACAGCCCGGCTGGTATAATTTTCCGATGCAATCAGTTCAATATTCTCCAACTGCCGCCGCGCTTCTTTTTTCACCACCTGATACATTTCCGGATCGGTTTCCCGCAGCGCAATCGGGTCAAATGCTTTTTCCGCCAGTCCGTCGATTTTCTGAAGCCGCCGCGCGTGCCGGCTGCCCGTGCCCTCAAAGGAATGACTCATCCAGGCGGAGAGGATTTCCGCCAGCATCGGAGGCGCCATCTCTCCCGGCAGGACCAGAACGTTTGCGTTATTGTGTGAACGGGCCATAGCGGCA
>JBMTJR010000067.1:0-9859 GCA_049438565.1 Kiritimatiellia bacterium | reverse complement strand
CCATGATCGTCATGTCCGTTTTTCTATTGCCCACACTTTGGGACACGACACCCCCATGGCAATGGACGCACGCCACATTGCGCAGCGTTCTGATTCTGGGTTTGTTTGTCACAGCCTTCTGCCAAACCCTGCTGCTTTCCAGTCTTCGCCATCTCTCCGCAACTTTAGTGGGGCAGGTTTCTCCAATCCAGATTGTATCCGCTTCTCTGGCAGGCTGGTTTTTCCTGCAGGAGCCCCTTACATTGCGGATTGTCGCCGGAGGGATCATGATTGCCTCGACGGGAATCGTGGCGGCGTTGCTCTCAGGGAAAGCCGTTCAGACTGAAAAAAGCTCTCTAATAAAGAACCAGGTTGCCGGGAAACCTAAGATACGATGTTGATCATTTCTCTGACATGCGCAGCAGGCTCATGGAGAGGGCCGCAGTCCAGGGAAGTACTTTAAACTCTCCGTGGTGAAGGGCGGAACGAAGTTCCTTTGCATCCAGAAGCACCAATTCCTGATCCTCCAGATCGTCATCCACTTCCCCGCCGGCCTCGAAACAATTTTCAGCCAGAAAAAGATGGGCGGTACCGCAGCCCCGGTTCCCGTCGATCGCGTACGCACCTAGAAAGGTCCATTGATCACTCTGCAACCCGCATTCCTCGCGCAATTCACGTCGGGCGGCCTGTTCGGCATTTTCGCCGGGATCGAGATATCCTCCGCAGATCGCGAGAGTTGTCCCCTCGGCTGCATATTTCTGCTGATGGAAACAGACGAATTTTCCCTCCGGGGTCACGGCGACCACATTCACAAAATCCGGAGTCCGGATCCAGATCCAGTCCGGAATTTCCTGTCCGTCGGGCAGGCGGAGATGATGCGATTCCAGCGCCACCCAGGGCGGGGCGGAAAAAACCTGACGGCGGGACAGACAGGACCAGGGCTCAATCTTCATGGGACTCCTGTACGGGTTCCAGTTCAAAGCCGGCAAAAGAAATCAACAGGCTGACCGGCCGGGCACGGGCCGCGGGATCCGGCTGGGTTTTAAGAAATTCACGGTAAAAATCGCTGTCTTTCATTTGTTCCTGAATCTCGAGATAATTTTCCTCACTGATCATCAGATCCGTCGTCCATTCAGGATAATCGACGACTTCGTACGGAGGAAGCGCCCCGAACACCACCGCCGGCGTAATCCGCAGCCGGAGCACGGCGGGGTCCTCCCGTAAAACAATCACATGAGCCTGCAGAGCCGAGCCCACCACCGGAAGATTCTGCAGGTCCGGAGCCAGACGCGAACGGGCCAAATTCAGTAATCTTTCCGGGGGACTGCTGCTGACCGGAAGAGAAAGCGGAATCCCGTCCGGAACCGAAAACTCGCGGACTTCCCGGTTGTGCTGAATCCGGAAGCGCAGTCGGCGGGGCGGACGGCCCAGCACTTTCAGCATGGAGTCAATCCGGGCATGGGTTTCCGCATCCGCAATCACAATCACTTTGTTTTCGCTGGGATGCATGGAAACTCTGGGACCTTGAGGAATCAGGGCGCGGAGCTGCTGCTCAACCAGTTCCGGAGTGGCAAGTTCAAAGGTGTGAACCCGGGTTTCAAGTTCCCCGGCCCCCCAAAGCCTTCCATATAAAAAAGCACTGACACAGAAAGAGAAAAACCATCGCATGCCCCCATGTTGAGGGAAAAGCCGGTTCTGTCCAGAACCGAGTTCTGAGAATTGAAGCTTGCCGAATGCCGAAAGACCCGTTTATAAGGAGCCCCCTTAACCCGAAGGATTCCAACCCATGTCCAACAGTCCCAAAATCTCCTCTGCCGCACACGAAACCGACGAACCCACTTTGAACTGGGAGAAGCATCTCCGCTGGCTCGCTCCGGTCACCGCGCTGATTCTTTTGGCAACCACCGGCATCATGTGGAGCAAAGGGCGGGAAAGCTCCGTTCGGGTGGACGTGATGCGCGCTTACGCACAGGCGGTCACGGCGGAGGATCTTCAGATTCTTGCAGACGCATTTCCCGGAGAACCGGAAGCGCCCCTCGCCCGTTTACAGGCAGCCTCCATGCTGTACAACGACGGCGAATTTGAGCGGGCACTGGCCGATTATTCCTTGTTTTTAAAACAGCATCCCGGACATCCCATGGCGGACAATGCCCAGTGGGGGTATTGGATGTGTCAGGAGGCGATGGGAAACCTGGATGAAGCGATGGAAGGGTTCCGCTCCGTGACGGAGGATCAACTGCTTTATCCCCAGGCTCTGATGGGACAGGCCCGCATTCTGGAAAAACAGGGACAGCCGGATGCCGCGCTGGCCATTTATGAGAAACTGCAGGAGAACGATCCGCAAAGCAGTTGGGCCGAGCAGGCCAGAGTTTTCAGCGAGCGCTTGAAACTCGGCGCAAACCTTACTCCCTGAGACGACACCGGCTCAGACAAAATCTGAGCGGAATCAGCTGCCGACAGTTTCCAGGAACTGATTCACTTCCCGCAGGGTTCCGAAACGGAGAAGTTTCCGGGCATGACGACGGGCTTCCTCGGTGTGAAGACCGCTCAGAAAGGCCTGTACGCGTGGAATCTGCTGGGGATCAATGCTGATTTTGCGGACCCCGATTCCGATCAGAAATTTGAGCATATCCTCATTCAGGGCCATGTCTCCGCAGACCGAGACATCCACGTCGTTGTGAATGGCTGAATTTACAATCCGGTAAACCGCGCGCAGCACAGCCGGGTGGTGGCAGACATACATGCTGCTTACCGATTCATTGGTGCGGTCCACGGCCAGAAGATACTGAATCAGATCATTGGTTCCGATGCTGAAAAAATCAGAGGCTTCCGCCAGTTCATCGATAATTTCCACAGCCGCGGGAAGTTCCACCATCAGTCCCACTTTGGGATTCGGATTGTGGGGGAGGCCCTCCGCCTCCAGTTCCCGGATACAGTCAAACGTTACTTTGCGGGCCTCCAGAAAATCATCCACCGAGGAGATAAAGGGAAACATGATTTTCAGTTTCCGGTCTGCCCCTGCCCGCAGCATCGCCCGCAGCTGCTGTTTAAAGATATCCAGATTTTTCAACGAAAAGCGGATGGCCCGCAGACCGAGGAATGGATTGGCCTCCTCATCGTGCTCGTGATAGGGAAGTTTCTTGTCTCCACCCACATCCAGGGTGCGCAGAACCACCTCTTTGTCGGGCATTCCCTGATAAATCCGTTCATAAATCAGACGCTGGGCCTCTTCGCTGGGAAATTCATTTCGGATGATAAACGGAAACTCGGAGCGGTAGAGGCCAATGCCCTCCGCCTGGTTCTCCACCGCGAACTCAATGTCACTGAGCAGGTTCACGTTTGAGAGCAGCTTGATTTTGGTCCCGTCCACGGTGAAGGTTTCCGGAGTTACCGAAAGCCGTTCGGACTCCTGACGGTTCACCAGCGAATCGTATTGTTTCAGAACCGAGGGGGACGGATCCAGGAAAAGGGTTCCCTGATTGGCATCGATCAGAATCAGGGTTCCTTCATCCAGATTCAGGATAACATCGTTTTCGACAAAGACCATCGGCACCCTCAGCGAGCGGGCCAGGATACTGATATGGGCGGTGATCCCTCCCTGCACAATCACGATCCCCTCCACATTCTGCGCGGCAAATTTCAGTACATCCGAGGGCAGCAGCTCCCTTGCCACCAGAATCTGACCGGCATAGTCGCCCTGATCCTCTCCGTGCTGCTGAATGTTGCGCAACAGACGGTGTCCCAGGTCCTTTACGTCCAGAACTTTCTCCTGCAGGCGGGGATTTTTGCTTTTGGAAAAAAGCCCGATGTAATCATTCACCACCGAAGTGACCGCGCGCTCGGCGGACATACCCTGCTCCACCAGCTTGCGCATCTCCCCGCTGAAACTCTCGTCTTTTAAAATAAGGAGGTGCGCATTGAAAATAAGGGAGGCCACATCGCCCAGCCGCTCTTCTATCCGGTTCTGCAGAACGGTCAGTTGGGCCACGGATTCCTGCAGAGCCAGATCAAAATCCTTCAGACCGGCCTCTGGTTGCCCGTCATCCTCCGCCGAGGCAGTCAAGACATCGTAACCCTGCCCGTCTAGGATCACCGCCGTGCCCCGCACAATCCCTGAGGAAGCCGTCACTCCCTTGATGAAGGCCGGCTGCTGGGGTTTCTCCTCCATGATCTGATTTTCGGGCAGACGCTGTTCCGCCTCATGCAGGCTCATCAGAAGTTTGGCATTTTCAATCACCACCGCCAGCTGCGAGGAGATGGCCCGGAGGGCCTTGATGTCGTTCTCATGAAAATAGTTCGGCTGAGGATCCTGAGTGACCAGAACCCCGACCCGCATGACCCCGCGGAGCAGAATGGGCACCGCCAGAAAAGCCTCGTAATTTTCCTCCTCAATCCCCTCAATCGGCTTGAAATTAGGATTCAGAGATCCGTGTCCTTCACAGATGGGACGCAATTCTTTCATTGCGGTTCCCACAATCCCCTCCCCCAGTTTCAGGGATACTTTTCCCACCCCGGCGATATTCAATCCCTGCGTGGCCGCAAGGGTCAATTCCTCCCGGTCGGCATCATAAAGATAAATACTGCACACGGCGGCCCGCATGTGGAAAGCCACAATACTGACTGCGGACTGCAGGAAATCTGAGAGGCTGTGACTTTTTTCAAACAAGCCCGCAAGCTCACCAATATCACAGATTAGATCGACATTATCTTTGACCATAGGATTTCCCCTATCACGAAAAGGTCCTGATTTCCAGCGAGAAGCACCGCTTCTACTTCATCATCTGGAGCAGAAAAGCCGGGTCGGCGCCCCGGTTGATTTCCACCCCGTCGACAAACACCTGAATCACCACGCCGAAGTATTCCCGGTCCGGGGATCCGGTCCCCGCAGGGACATCATAGGCGGCGGAAAGATTTTCAATTTTCCCTCCACTGGAGAGTCCCCCCGTGATGTTCAACACAATGCGGGGTTCCGGAATCCGGGCGGGGATCACTTTTCCGTCCACCTGCTCATAGAAATTGACCACGGTCTTGATTTTTCCCGCCTCGACCGCCGGAGTTCCGGGTTCATGTTCCAGGAAAAAATGGATCATCCGCAGGGCATCATACCGGGGACTGTCGGGAAAGCGTTCCATGCGGATTCTTCCCACATTGATCTGTGCCGGGGGGAGTGCCCGTTCTGAAACCGGTGTCGGGCCGGGTTCGGGCGTTTCCAGAAAACGCGGAGGACGGGCGGTGGGCCGGATCACCGGATTTTCCGGAACCGTTTCGGTGAGCAGAGAGGCTCTGCGCAGCATGACCCCGCGCTCCAGACGCGCATCCCTCTGCAATGCCGATCCGGGCTCCGCCTTTTTCATGATTTCTTCCCAGACGGCGGCACTTTCTGCAAAAGAGGCCTGACGCCCCAGCATCCGGGCCCACTCCGCTTTTGCCTCCAAATTCTCCGGATCCAGGCGCATGGCCTCTTTGAGATAGCGTTCGGCCTGCAGTTCGTCCCCCTCCCGGCTCAGGCGGCGTGCCTCCTCGGTCAGATCCTTCGTGCTCAGATCCGCTGGCAGAGGTGGCTGGGTGGTTTCGGAGGGCAAATCCGCGGCTGCGGCGGTGGGCTGGGGAGTCGGGAGCACAATCAGACTTTGCGGAACCGGTGTGGGCGTGGGGGGCGGCGGCGCCGGGGGAGCTTCCGGAGGGAAAGCCTCCGGTTCGCGGAGAACCTGGGTTTCAATCCCGCTGCGGAGACTGCGGGCCGGTCCCAGCAGAAGAAAAAACTGCAGGCCCAGCCCCAGGGCCAGCGTTCCGTAGGTCACCCACTCCAAGACCGACATTTTCCGGGATTTTTCCGGATGCGGGAACGGGATCAGCTTGTAGCGGAAAGACTGTTCTCCCAGACGGATCACATACCCGGGCTGCAGTAAAGTTTCATTACCCACCGGAGATCCGTTCAGGAAAATCTCCCCGCCCTCCCCCTGCGGCAACAGGCGGCCCTGCCCTTCTTTGACTTCCAGCAGCGCATGAAAGGCCGAGACGCCGGGACCGGTCAGACGAATTGAACTGTCCATAGCGGCACCCAGACGGAGAGAGGCCTCCAGGAAACTGTGGGACACACCGGCTTCCGGTCCGTCCAGGATTTCAATTCGGATCAATAAAGGATTCATAGATATCGTACACTTCTCGTGCTGTGGGCTTGACCACTGTCAATCTCTTCGACAGGGTGCGCACCCTATGCAAACGGAACAAAAAACACCAGCTTCTTTAGAAACCCTTACCGCACTGTGCAAGCGCCGCGGATTTATTTTTCAAAGCTCTGAAATTTATAACGGAATCAATGGATTTTGGGATTTTGGTCCTTTGGGAACCGAACTGAAAAACAATCTCCGGGATGCCTGGTGGCAGGACATGGTCCGAAATCCCCCTCTGGGTCCGGACGGGGAAATGCTGGATATTGTCGGGCTGGACAGCGCGATTATTCAGAATCCGAAAGTATGGAAGGCCTCCGGTCATCTGGGCGGTTTCAATGATCCGATGGCCGACTGCCGGGAAACCAAAGCCCGCTACCGGGCGGACCATCTGATGGTCTATTGGCCCAGCTCCGACGAGGGGGAAGGTTTTGCGTTTTTGGAGGGAGAGCCGGAAACCGCGGAGAAACGGATCCGTAAAGTGGCCAAATCCGATCCCTCCGCTTATCAGGTGCTGCCTTTTACCGAACTGAACAAAGAAAAGATTCCCAGGGTGTGGGGACCGGATGCCAGTGGAGTGGGAACCCTGACCGAACCGCGTCAGTTCAATTTAATGTTTAAAACCTACATCGGCGCTCTCTCCGGCGAGGGAGAGGACAATACCGCCTACCTCCGCCCGGAAACCGCACAGGGGATTTTTATCAACTACAAGAATGTGGTGGATACCATGCGGGTGAAGCTGCCGTTCGGCATCGCGCAGGTCGGGAAATCCTTCCGCAATGAAGTGACCCCGCGGAACTTTATTTTCCGCTCCCGCGAATTCGAACAGATGGAGATGGAGTGGTTCTGTCATCCCGATGAAGCCGAAAAATGGTATAACTTCTGGGTGGAAGCGCGGCTAGAATGGTGGGCTTCTCTGGGCGTGGACCTGCGCAATCTCCGCCGCCGCGATCATGCGGAGGACGAACTGGCCCACTACTCCACCGCCTGTGCGGATGTGGAGTATCAGTACGGCTTCACCGCGCCCGGCTTCGGGGAGCTGGAGGGAATTGCCCACCGCGGAAACTTCGATCTTACCCAGCACCAGGAGGCCTCCGGGATCAAACTGGAATATTTTGATCAGGAAACCAACGAAAAAGTCCTTCCCCACGTGATTGAACCCGCCTCCGGACTCACCCGCGGGGTGTTGGTCCTGCTGAATGAGGCGTATACTGAGGAGTTTGTTCCTAAAGGGGACACTCCCGGCGGAGCCATCCTGGCGGAACCCGGGGCGCAGGCTCCGGAGGGATACGAAAAGCGGGTGGTGCTCAAGTTTGCTCCCCGTCTGGCGCCGGTCAAGGTTGCCGTGTTTCCTCTGTTGAAAAACAAGGAGGAACTGGTGGGCAAAGCCAAGGAAATCTATGCGGATCTTCGCAAAACCTGGCCCTGCTTTTACGACCAGGCCGGAGCCATCGGGCGCCGCTACCGCCGTCAGGATGAAATCGGCACCCCTTTCTGTGTCACCGTGGATTTTGACACGCTGGAGGATGCAAGCGTGACCGTGCGGGACCGCGACACGATGGAACAGGTCCGGATTCCGATTGGGGAACTGCGGACCTGGCTGCATCAGAAACTGGTTTAAGATTGCCAAGTCAACGAATTCCCTCTTAGTTGACCTTCCAATGACTGATGAATCTGATCCATCCTCTGATTCTCCCCCCGGGGAAAGCTACCGGGTCTGTGATGCCTGTCACTGTCTGATTCACCATGAGCAGGTTTGTTGTCCTGAATGCGGAGCTTTCCCGGGAGAAGACCATCCCCCCACCGCAGACAAAGTTGTAAATCTCTGTCTTTCCGCAGTGCTGTTTGTGGTGTTGGGACTCGGACTTTATGCCCTTTCCCAGCACCGGGACGAGGCACGCCGTCTTGAGGAGGAGAAATTCACCCGACTGCGCGGAGCATCGGAAGGACTGAGCTCCCCGGCCCTGCCGCAGCCTCTCCCCACGCCTTCACCCACGCCTTCACCCACGCCCCTGCCGACGCCCCTGCCCCTTCCGTCCCCAACGCCGCTTCCCTTCCGCAGTGACGATTTCAACCCCACGCCGGTGCCCCCGCGTCCTACGCCCCGCCTGCCGGTCGTGCCCCTGCCCCCTCCCACCGCCACGCCGGTTCCGGAACCCACCCGACAAAGCACGCTTGAGCTGCGGGATCAATTGACCCGGCAGTTTTTGCAAGATCTGGATGAAAGGTTCCCCATGGCCAAGGAGGGAGACAGCATCCGTCTGGTGCTCCTCGACAACCGGAGTTTGAGCGGTGAAATCGCCCGCATGGAGGCCAATCAGCTGGCTCTCCGGTCAACCGCGGGCATTCGCTGGATTCCTTATCGTCAGCTCTCCCGCGAATCGCGTATGCGGGTGGATCAGAGTGAAAGAGAAACCTGGGCCGAGGAACAGGCGCTGCAGGAAGTTCTCAAACGTCTGCAGCAGTAGGAGGACCGTTTTGAAAAACGAAAGTCTTCCCGAAACCCAACTCGAATTTGAACGGCTCTCCGCAGAAGTATTCAGTCTGCAACGGGATCCCGGCTGCACTGCCGGGCAGGCGGAAATTCTCAAGCAGACCCGCCTGCCGGCCGATCCGGAATTTGCGGCGCAGTTGGAGGCGCTCTTTCAGCGCACACCACAGGGGAAAAAGGAATGGCTGCGGATGCAGACCGATGCCCTGCGGCGGGTTTCGCGGAGCCGGGAAACCGAACAACTGTTCAGGGCTTTTGGAGTTCTCGAGCTGGTGACCCCTGTGCGCATCGGCAACCGCCTGGTGCACGCGATTTTCTCCGGTCCCCTGAAAGTGACTCCGTGGACGCCCCAGGAAAAAGAGACGCTGGCCAAAATCTGCGGCCTCTCCGTCCGGGATCTGCCCTCCGGACTCGAGGATTCCGCAATTTTCGGTCCCCGTCAGATTCAATATCTGCTGCAAAGCCAGAGCCTGCAGGCCGGATGGATCTCCCGTTGCCTGACTTCCGTGCAGGAAAGCGGGGATCTCAGGGAAAGTGCACTGCCCTCGACCCTGGGTCTGGAACTGCTGCAGCCCGGATTTGCAGATCATCTGGATCTTTTGTTTTCCTCTTTGCAGAAAGAACTTCGGGGCCCTGAACCGCTCCCGGCCGAATCCATGACCCGGATTGAGGCAGTGGCCCGGCGCGGGCGCCACCTGGTCAGTCAAATCCGGAATCTGAGTCAGGAAACCCTGCAACCCGCAGCCGAGGTTTCGGTTCATTCTATTCTGGAACAGTGGACATCGCATTTCTCCCGTCATTTCCCCAGCCTGCAAATCCGTCCGGGACTGAATGCGGAAAAAGACCGGATTCATGCGAGCCCCTCCCAGCTTCAGCATATGCTGTTCACTCTGATGGCCAGCGTGGCGGACGGATTGCCGGAAGCCCAGGCGGGGATGGGGCTGAATACCCGGAATGTCATGCGGGACGGCCGGGAGTTTCTGCATGTGGAAATCCGCGACAGCGGGGGGCTGGCGACGTTTGCCGGCGTGGGTGGAGAAGTGGATCGAACCCTTGCGCGGGAGGAACAGGAAGCCTCTCTGGAATTTGCCGACTGGTTTACCCTCGCCTCCCATATGGATGCGGAACTCCTGCTGCTGCGCGATGAGGATGTGGTCACCCGCGCCGAATTGTTTCTTCCGCTGGAGACGGTCTTTACGGAACCGGTGCCGGGACGTCA
>JBMTJR010000066.1:0-9911 GCA_049438565.1 Kiritimatiellia bacterium | reverse complement strand
TGTGCCCGTTCCGGACCGACCCGGCTCGGCCTTGGCGGTGGATGCGGCCGACCGCATGGTGGAGGCCGGAATTTTCCCGCCGGCGCTGGTGCTGCTGAAACTCTGCCGGCCGGTGGAGGAGGTCCGGGAGGGTTTGCGCGAGGTGGAAGGGTTTCTGCAGCGCCGCCTGCAGGCTCTGCAGAGCGACGGAGCCTCCGCAATCGACAATCTGTACACTCTGGTGGCCGTCCAGGGTCGGCTGGCCCAGGTTCAGGCGGAAATCCAGGCCGCGGCCTCCGCCGACGACTACAATGAAGGACTGCTGTACCGGGTCGCCCAGGTGTTGAGTCAGATGGGCATGCTGTACGAATCCTACTGGGCCTACGACCGGCTTCTCCGGGAATTCCCCGGATCGGAGCAGGCGCCGCTGGCCCTGTTTTCCACCAGTGCGATTGCCGCGGAACTGGGACTGACAGAGCGGGCGGTTGAGAAAGGACAAGATCTGCTCGAACGCTTTCCGGAGTTTGAACTTGCCCCGGAGACCGCCTTCAATCTTGCTTATGTTTACGAGCAGAATCAGGACATCCCCCAAATGCTTTCGGTGCTTGAGGATGCCATCCGCCGCGGGATCGTCACCCGGAAAGAAAGCGACAAGGCGCATGCCTTTTTTCTTGCGGGATATGCCAACCTCTTTCTGGATGAGTTTGAAAGCGCCGGTGAATGGTTTGAGAGGGTCCGGAAAGAGACACCGGACAGCCGTTATGTGGTGGATGCCGCTTACTGGTCGGCGTACAGTCTGATGTTTACAGATGCCTATGCCGAGGCGGTCATCCGGCTGAAAGCCTTTCTCTCCGCATATCCCCGCAGCCGTTACACCACAGATGCAAACTTCCGCCTGGCCCTGGCTCATTTCGGCGCCGGGGATCTCGAACAGGCAAAACTGTCCACAGAATCATTTATCAGAAATCACCCGGACTCCGCCCTGCAGGGCGAGGCGTACAATTTGCTGGGAGATGTCTGCGGCGGCCTGGGCCTTCTGGATGAAGCCATTGCGGCCTACGGACAGGTGGAGCTCTTCACCGCGCAGCCGGGGCAGGTTCACAGCGCCGTGTTCAATGCCGGACGGATCATGGAGGCGGATGCACGCTGGTCTCAAATGGCGGAGCATTTTGAACGCTATCTCAAAAGGTACGGGGAGGAGGGCTTTTACACCCGTGCGGTGTATGAGATCGGAAAAGCTTTCAGGAATACGGGGCGGACAGAGGCCGCACTCGCACTCTACTGGGAAACCTTTCTCCGCTTCGGCAATGACCCCGCCGCTCTGGGTGCCGACATGATTCTTGCCGACTATGTGAATGAATTTCAGGCGGAGGAGGTGCTCGGGACCGTGCAGGCCAGAGCCGAAGCCCGCAGGGCGGCCCGGGAGAAAACCGCGAGCGACCCTGAAAACCGCAAAGCCCTGGCGGCCATGAGTCAGGAGGAGCGGGAGGCGCTCGCCGCCGCGGCGAAACAGGCGGAGCAGCAGCAGGCCGAGCAGGACCGCATCGAAGCGGAGGCCCAGGCGGGACAGCGGGTGCGGGCCCGTCTGCGGAACGAAATCCAGCCTCCGCCATGGGAAGGACCTTTTCTGACCCGGAACCTCCGCCTGAGCCATGCGCTGGTCCGGGAGGGAGATCTTTCCGCAGCTCCGAATTTGATTTCCAGCCGCATGGTGGAGGCGGCATCCCCGGAGATTCTGCTCTGGCTGGCGGATCTTCTGGAAAAGCGGGAGCAGTTCCCTCTGGCCGCGACGGCGTACCGGCGTATTCTGGACGATTTCGAGGAAACCGCCGCAACCGTAACGGCCTATGTCAAATTGGGGGCTCTGGAGCTGCAGCAGGGAAATTTGGAAAGTGCCATGATGTGGTTCCGGTCCGTCTATGAGAAATATCCCACCGGCGAATGGACCGGCACGGCCGTGATGAGGATGGCGGATATTCTCTATCTTCAGGAAAAATATGAGGAGGCCGCCCGGACCTATGAGGAGATCGTGCTGGTGCGAGAATGGAGAGGCCCCCTGTGGCCGGAGGCGCTGTACAAAATCGGGTTGTGCCTTCTGCAGCGTGGGGAACCTGAAAAAGCATTTGCCTATTTTCAGCGGGTCTACGTGCTCTACGCCCGGCACAGCGAGTGGGCGGCCAAAGCCTATCTTGAAAGCGGCAAATGTCTGGAAACGCTGCAGCGTCAGACGGAGGCCGCCCAAACCTACACCGAAATGCTCGCCAATCCGGCGCTGGCCGGCACCGCGGCCGGCGAACAGGCGCGGCAGCGTCTGGCAAATCTTCCCCCTTCCGTAATCCGAATGGCAAATGAAACTCCCAACTCCTAAGCTCTGCCCAAAAGTCCTTCTGCCCGCTTTGATGCTGTGGACCCGCATCGCGCTGGGGCAGGACTCCGGAGTCTATCCTCTTTCCGCATGGTTGAAGATGCCTTCAAATCCGGATGCGTTTCAGGTGAATATTCATGAAGGCCCCCGGGGAGCCACCGCCACCATGAGTCTGCCGGGACAAACCCAGCGCCGCCTCGTCAACCTGAGCAGCATCGAAAGCATTTACCTTGTACACCCGCCGGCAGTCCTCGAAGCCCTTGAGGTGATCGACAAACAGGATGATGCCCGGGCAGATCTGATTTTAAAGACCTACAGCAGTGCGGTCCTGCCCTTTTTAAGCATCCCGGAAAACAACGTCGCGCCCCTGCTGGACCGCTACGAACATTCGCTGCACCTGCGGAACCAAACCGTTCCGCTGCGCGAGTTGTATGCAGAGATTGCCCGGATGAACGAAGAATTCTCCTTCCGGAATGCGGAAGCCTGGCTGGCCTATCTGGAGATCCGGGACGGCAAAACGGGAACCGCGAACGACAGTCTTTTTTCGGACTCCTCCATTCAACCAGAAGCGGGAGCGCCCTATTTCCTCCAGCAAATGGCCCTGTGCCGTAAACAAATGGCCGGAGGGGATTTCCGCAGCGCGATCGATCATGCCGCCAGAGTCATCGCCCTGGGCACCATTGAGGATGCGCTGTACCCCGAGGCCCTCTACGTCTCCGCGCAGTGTTATGACGGACTGGCCGACGGGGAGCAGGCGCGTCTGGAAGAAGAACGGGCGGAAACGCTCCGGAAAGAACTGGTTGCGGAAAGGGTCCGGGTGGCCTTGGCGCTGGAGGCCGCCGCCGAGGCGAGAGGCCTCCCGCCGCCAACCGAAGCGTTCATTCTCGAATCCGTCGACCCAGAGGCGGTAAACAGCCGGATTCCTCCAGTGCCGCCCCGCAGCGAAAATCACTTCGCGCTCATTGCCCAGCAGCTCTATCTGTTCACCGAACAGGTTTTTCCCGCCACCTATTGGGGGAAGGCTGCCGCCGACGGCATCTGGCCGGAAACCCGGGACAAAAAAACAAATGATCTGAAGAATTTCAGCCTCTCCGAGGTTCCAAAATAAACGTAAACCGACAAGGTGCCTATGAAAATGACTCCCCTGCAAAAAACCATGGCTTTCCCCCTGCTGGGATTTGCCGTGTTGATCCTGTGCTCTCCTCTCACCGCATTTGCCCAGGGGGAAACCATCTCCGTGGCCCAGCCTCCGGATCAGACAACCCTCTGGGGTCTGTTCAAAATGGGGGGGTGGTCCATGTACGTCCTGCTCGGCGGTTCCGTGGCGGCCGTGGGACTGACCATTTATAACGGAATCGCCCTGCAGACGAAAAAATTTCTGCGGCCGGATATTTTCCAGAAACTCAAGGGCTATCTGGAGGTGAACGACTTCAACGGCGCAAAGGATTACTCTGAGAACGAAAAGGCCCCTCTCGCCAACATTGTCCATGCCGGTCTGGACCGGGTGGCCGGATTTTATCTTGATATCGAATCCGTGGAGAAAGGCATGGAGGAGGCCGCCATGGAGGAGGTGACCGGCAATCTGATTCCCATCAATTACTTGTCGGTGATCGCGGTCATTGCGCCCATGGTCGGATTGCTTGGGACGGTCAGCGGCATGATCAAAGCCTTCGGAAACATGGCCTCCCAGGGAATGGGAAGACCGGAGGTGCTGGCGGACAATATTTCCGAAGCTCTGATTACCACTGCGGGCGGACTGCTGGTGGGGATTCCGGTCATGATTATCTACTTTTATTTTAAAAACCGCTACACAGGTCTGATTTCCGCGCTGAACCGCATGAGCGGAGAGGTGTTGGAAAAAATCAATCAGGCCGCCCACCGGCTCCAGGAAGAGGCGACCGGGGAGTGACGCCGGTCCGCAAACCTCTCTTCAGGGAATCCTATGGATATTAAACTGCCGCCAGAGCCGGAAATCAGTTTCCAAATGGCCCCGATGATCGACATCACTTTTCTGCTGTTGATTTTCTTCATGCTCGTGGCCAGACAGACACAAAGTCAGTTCAAAGAAATCCAAAATCCCGTCGCGGAGAATTCCACCGTGGCCAAGCAGAAGCTGGACCGGGGCATCATCACCATTGACGTGGACGAGAACCTTTACCTCGGAGCCTATCCCGCCACCCGGGAGGAAATTACCGGAATGGTCAAAGACCGGATCGCCCAGAATCCCCAATTCCAGGTCCAGTTGCGGATCGACGCCCGGGTGCGGCATGAGATTGTGCGGGATATTCTCAAGGCCTGTGCGGAGGGAGGAGCCCTGGATATTATTTTCTCAACCTACCAAAGTGAATCCTGAAATCCCATGAAACTTGATATCCTTCATTTAACCGGACAAAGCAGTGACGATGAGGAGTTTCAGATGGCTCCGATGATTGACATCGTGTTTCTGCTGCTGATTTATTTTATGGTAACCACCACGCTGACAAAGCAGGAGGCGGATTTGGGGATGCAGTTGCCGGGAAAAGTCAAACAGGACGAACCGGTGAAGATGCCGGACGAGCAGATCATCGAAGTCCGCTCCAACGGTCAGATCATTCTGAATGGACAGGTTTTTGATGATGAAAATTCAAGGAATATGCCGGCGCTTACCGCCACTCTCACCCGTTTCAAAGCGTCTTCGGATCTGTCAGGAACGCCCGCCATGATTACCATTCAGGCAGAGAATGATTCCCTGCATCAGAGGGCGATTGATGTGATGAATGCCTGTGCGGCCGCCGGAATCCGCAGTGTCTCCTTCGGAATGGACGGATCCTGAACCGTGATGAACCCCTCCCCGCTTCTCCTATGAAAACCACCCGCAAATCCGGAGATAATCCCCGGCCGGGCCTGCTCATTTTTGGCGGATTTGTTATCCTCCGCAAACTGCAGCCGGAGGAGGTCACCTTTGTGGAGCCTCCCACGATTGTCCGGGTGGAGCCCCAGAAAAGGCAATACAAACTCCGGGCCCAGCAGCAGCAACAGCGTTCCGGCCGCCCGCAGCTTCAGTCCCGCCTGCAATCCACCCAGGTGTCATCGTTTTCTCTGCCGCCCATCAAAACGCAGATCGCGCCGGTGAAACAGAAGATGGTCACGATTCCCGGATTCTCCGAGGGTCTCGGCGGCGGACTGGGTTTCGGGACCGGCATGGGCGTGGGAAAAGGAGCCTCCATCTTCGGGGTGACCATCGAGGCGGAGAACCTTGGCGTCATTCTGGATGTCTCCTACTCGACGCACCGGGTGATTGATGCCGCCATCGTGGAAATTCAGAAGGCTTTCCCGGATGCAATTATCGTTCTGGGTCCGGGATGCGGCATGAAAAACGGAAGAGAGGAGGCGGAAGTGCTGTCGGCCTCAAAATTTGAACGGGAGAAAGAGGCGCTGGCCAGTCCGAGCTTCGACTTTGAAATCACAGACTACCTTTCCACCGAACCCCGGGGCCGGGGCCTGCCGGTCACCAACCGCAGATTTGCGGAATTGTTCGAAACGGGAAAACAGAAGAATCAGATGTACGTGCTCACCTGGAACAACCGGACACATACCGCTTTTGAATGGCTGATGAAGGAACGGGTGGATGCGATTTACTGGTTTGCCGATTTCCAGGATTTTCAGGACCCGGAAATTATTGATTCGCTGATCAAACAATTGAACCGCCGGAAGATGAAAGTCTATCAGCAGCACCTCGATTCGGGAGGCAATCCGGGTCCGGAAAAATTCATGCTTTCCGAGCAGACGGGCGGCAAGGTCATCCGCACAAACCGGTAAGATTCCGGGAGGGACCCTCAGACCTCCAGACCCATCCGCATGGCCTCCACCAGCCCCCGGTAGTGCCCTCCCCGCTGAAGCAGTTCCTGGTGGGTGCCCTGCTCGATCAGTTTTCCGTGCCGGAGCACCAGAATCAGGTCCGCATGCTGAATCGTGGACAGACGGTGGGCAATGGCCAGACAGGTGCGCCCGTTCCGCACCGCCTCCAGCCCCTCCTGAATCATCTGTTCGGTCTCGGAATCGACGGAGGCGGTGGCCTCATCCAGCATCAGCACCACTTCCGGATCCTGCAGAAGAATCCGGGCCAGGGCGATCAGCTGTTTTTGTCCGGTGGAAAGACGGTATCCCCCCTCCCCGAGTTCGGTGTCATAGCCCCGGGTCAGATTTTGAATAAACGCATGCGCATTCACCCGCCGGGCCGCCGCCTCTATGGCCTCCGGGGTGGCCCGCTCCCGGCCCAGTCCGATATTTTCCGCCACCGTGCCGGAGAACAGCATGGGATCCTGCTGCACCATGCCCAAATGCCGGTGTAGCTCCTCGACGGCAAAATCGCGGATATCGATTCCGTCCAGCCGGATGCTCCCCCGCCGGGGATCGTAAAAGCGGGTGAGCAGATTGAACAGCGTTGACTTGCCCGCCCCGGTGGCGCCGACCACCGCGACAAACTGTCCGCCCCGGATGCTCACATTGAAATCCCTCAGAACCGGATGCTCCTCCTCGTAAGCAAAATCAACCCCGGCAAACTCAATCTCTCCGCGGACGGACTCCAAATGCGCGGGACTTTCCGGGTCGGGGGCGCACTCCTCTTCATCGAGCAGGGCGAAGACCCTTTCTGCGGAGGCCAGCCCGCTTTGAAACTGCTGCGACTGTTCCGCGAGCTCCTCCAGCGGACGGAAAAAATAGCGGATGTAGTACAGAAAAGCGACCAGACTGCCCGTCTGCTCCGGCACCCAGAATCCACAGGCCAGCAGCAGCACCGCCACCGCCAGCGCCCGGGTGATTTCCAGAATGGGGAAGTGCCAGGTGTTCCAGTCCGCCACCCGGGCCCGGGCCGCCCGGAAATCATTGCTCTGCCGGTCCAGACGCTCCCGCATCCGCTCCCGCTGATTGAACACCCGCAGGGTGAACAACCCGCTGAGACTTTCCTGGGTGCTGCTGTTGAGCAGCGAAACCGCGGTCCGCGCTTCACGCTGAGCCCGACGGCTGTTGCGGTTCACCCAGATCAGCAATCCGGCCAACAGCGGAAAAACGCTGTACAGTGCGAGGGCCAGGCGCCATTCCAGCAGCCAGATAAAAATCACCGCCCCCACCAGCATCAGCAGATTGGCCAGCAGGCCGATAAATCCGTTGCGGATGAGCTCCTGCAGAGAATCCAGATCGCTGGTGGCCCGGGTCATGAGACGCCCCACCTGCAGCTGATCAATCCGGCGCATAGGCAGGGCCAGAACTTTGCGGAAGACCTCCATGCGAAGATCGCGCAGAACATGCTGCCCCACCCAGGTCATCAGATAGGCGTGCGAAACCCGGAAGACAAACATGCCGAAGGTCATCGCGCCCAGCCACAGACTCATCCGCTGCAGACCCGCAATCCGTTGCACCTGCGAAAGCGTTTCACTCTCCGGAGAAAGAAACGCATCGATCGCATGTTTGATCAGCAAAGGCATCGCATTGGTGCTGACCACCTGCAGGAGGAGCAGGAAGAGACCGAAAATCAGCGCCAGACGGTAGGGCCGGGCAAAATGCAGCAGGCGGCGGAGATAGTGACGGTCTTTACGCATCCGTATCCTCCAGCGAAGCCTGCAGCCGCTGCCGCGCGGCGAGTTCCGCAAATTCTCCGCCCCGGGAAAGCAGCTCCCCGGGCGCTCCGGCCTCCACAATCTGACCGTCACGCAGTACCAGCACATGATCGCAATGCCGCAGGGCCGCGAAGCGGTGACTGACCATCCACAGCCCGCGGCTGCGCAGTTCCGGCAGCAGCCGCTCCAGGATCGTGGTTTCCGTGTGACTGTCCACGGCCGACAGACTGTCGTCCAGCAGGAGCACCGGCGGATCGGAGAGCAGGGCACGGGCAATGGCGCAGCGCTGACGCTGTCCACCGGAAAGCGTCACCCCGCGTTCGCCGATCCGGGTCTCCAGTCCCTCCGGAAGCTGCGCCAGATCCTGGTCGAGCGCGGAGAGGTGAAGCGCCCGCTGCAGCAGCGCCTCACCCGCCTCCGGGCAGGCCAGCAGAAGGTTTTCTCTCAGGGTCATGGAAAACAGGACCGGCTCCTGCGGGGCAATGCGGAACAGTTCGTAAAGATACTCGGGCGGAATTTCCGCAAGCGGAACGCCGTCAATAAGAATCCGTCCCTGCTGCGGATCCTGACGCCGCAACAGAAGCTGCATGAGCAGCGTTTTCCCACTTCCGGTCGGTCCGGTGATGCCGAGAAACTGTCCGGGCCGGGTTTCCAGATTTATATTTTTTAATACCTGACTCCCTTCCAGAGAGAGGCTGACATTTTCAAAGCGGATTTTCCCCGGATCCCCGGGACGCAGATCCGGAAGCTCTGCGGTTTCATCAATCTGGGGTTCGGCATCCATCACCTCCTGCAGACGGGTAAGACTGGCCCGTCCCCGCAGGATCAGACTCAGGGTCCAGGAGATCGACAGCGCCGGCCACTGCAGAATCATCAGATACTGTTGAAACTCGACCAGCAGACCGATCCTGATTTCCCCGCGGATCACCTGCATGCCCCCCAGCCAGAGCAGAAGCACATTTCCCAGAATAAATCCGCTCTGGATCAGGGGCCAGGCGAAAATCTCCACCCGGCTGAGCGCCAGATTGCGGATGATATATTCATCATTCATCTCCCCGAATGCGCGCAGCCGCTGGGCTCCCAGACCTAGTCCGCGCAGAATTCTCAGTCCACCGAAGGATTCCTGACAATAACTGGAGATGACCCCCAGCTGCTCCTGCACATTCAGGTGGCGGAAACGGATCGAGTGAATCATCAGAAAACCGATCAGCATCAGCAAAGGCAGCAGCAGTCCCACCATCAGGGCCAGCATGGTGGAGCGCTGGAACATCATGGTGAACGCGATTCCCAGAGTGAAAAAAGCCCGGATAAGGCTGTGTCCGCCCAGCGCCATCATATCCGCCACCGCATTCACATCGGACTGAAGCCGGCTCATCAGTTCCCCCACCCGCTGATCATGAATCTGATTTTCATCCAGATTCAGCAGGTGACGCTGCATCCGGGTGCGGATGCGGTGTCCCAGCAGCGGGCCCCAGCGCATGGGCAGCTGACGCATCCACTTACTGAAAAAGGCCGCCAGCAGAGCGACCCCCAGATAAAGTCCGCTCTGTTTCAGCAGGTCCTGCGGCGAAAGCGCCCCCTCCACCAGCCCGTCCACAATCCCGCCCAGCATGCGCGGCAGCCAGAGGGTCAGCCCCGACGCCAGCAGGGTGAGTAAAATGCTCAGTGCCAGCCAGGGAAGGCGGACATAATCCCGGAAAGGGCGCAGGGTCTGAGAGAGCGGGCGGGCGGACATAAAGCAGATACCATGCATCACAAGTCGCGGGTTGTAAAGCGAAGCACTTCGAAATCCACCTGACCCTGTTATTGCATTGTCCCGCCGTTTCAGTGTAGAGAGATCCGCCTATGCTAAGTCCTACCGAAATGTCCCTTACAGATCTTCAACCGGCTCCGGAGGGCTGGCAGTGGGTGGTGTTCCACAGCAAACCCCGCTGCGAGAAAAAAATTGAACTGCTGCAGCGGCAGCGGCCGGC
>JBMTJR010000065.1:0-9922 GCA_049438565.1 Kiritimatiellia bacterium | reverse complement strand
GACCCGAAAAAAATACATTATATTAAAGCCGTCATGGATGAAGTATTTGGTGAAACAAATTTCCGAAATGAAATAATTTGGAAGCGCTCATCTGTACATAGTGACTCAAAAACATTTTCTAATCTTCACGACGTCCTGCTCTTTTATACAAAATCTGATAATTTTCAGTTTTTTGAAAAATACACAGATTATGATGAAAAGTATATTTTATCTAGATATAAGCATGTAGAAATAAATAATGAGGGGAAGGAGAGGCGTTTTCTTGATAGAGATCTTAGTGCCACTGGTTTAAGCGGAGGTGGTTACTAGTATGAGTGGAAAGGGGTCACCCAGGTTTGGCGTTGCCCCCTATCAACATTAAAAAGATATGAAGATGAAGATCGAATTTACTACACTCGAAAGGGTACCGCTAGATATAAGCAATATCTTGATGAAATGCCTGGAGTAGCGCTTCAGGATCTATGGCTTGATGTGTTTGCTGTTAATTCTCAAGCGGATGAGAGAGTAAATTACCCGACTCAAAAGCCAGAGGCGCTACTTCAACGTGTAATTGAATCTTGCTCTAAAGAGGGTGACATTGTTCTTGATGCATTCGTTGGATCAGGTGGCACTTCAGCTGTTGCGGAAAAATTAACTAGAAAGTGGATTGGGATAGATTGCGGAAAATTAGCGGTTTACACTGTCCAGTCACGGTTGCTAAATCTAACCTCACGGGTTGGGTCGCCGGCAAAAGATGAATCACGCGAGGAAGGACGAGTTGCTGACTTTGAGGGGCATTCAAAGTCAAACTCAAGGGGCTTATTCATGGTTTATGAAAAAGCTCGTACAGGCGATCTCAATATTACAGACACCCTATTGCGCGAACTGGCCGACTTTTCCGAAAAGCATCTTGTAGGAGCGGGAACTGAAGAAATTTCCTTGGTTTGCCCCCCGGACAAGTACAAGGTGACAGAATTGGAAGAGGTCGAAGGCGAGTTTAAAGCAGGCGAAAAGGCAATAGAAATAGGACGTGTCCGTTTCCTGATCTCCTTTATCCAGCCCAAAAAGAGAACGCTAAGGCCAGAACCCTTACAGGCCAAAGAATTCGGGCTGTATCATGCCGGAATCTACGATAAAGAGATGATCCTCAATCTGGATTGGGAGCAATACAGGCCCTTCGTGTTGCAGCTGTTCGGAGTACGTGAGGAGGCACACAAGATTCGTGGTTTGGAGGCTGACGGGTACATCGGTTTGCATTCCGCTTTCGTGTGGGATTACCCGAACCAGAAAGACATGTCACTGGATCGAGGGTACATCGAAAGTCTGCATGAAGTGATGCAGGGCCGTGGAGGCGATCGTTTTTATTTGATTGCGCCGGGTGCGGTGATGGCGTTCATGGAGGACGAGGTCCAGATCGGAAATACGGTCTATAATATTCTCAAGGTTCCGCTTTCGGTTCTGATGGCGTTGATTGAAGGTGGTGAGGCGGGTAGCCTGAAACAGCCCACAAACGAGCAGAGTGTGAATGAGGTGATCGACGCGGTGGGCTTTGATTTCATATCCCAGCCTGTGGTCGAGGCAACCTATACTCGAGAGAACCCGAAGAATGAAGATCTATTTACTCAGGGGCAGAAGGACTACGTGATCCGCATGACTGATTTCCGATCCGATACGCTGGCAAGCGATCCAGAGGAATTCGAGCCCTTTGAGACACTGTCCATGGTGTTGATCGACACAAAATATAACGGGGATACCTTCAACCTGACGCAGGTACATTGGGCGGATGAAATTCTAGACGCTAATAGTAAGGAGGCCGTGGTCCGCCTCGCTGAAGAGGATGTCACGGGGGAAGATCTGATGGTGATCTACGTGGACAAGTATGGGAACGAAAAGAAGGTGCGTTTGAGTCCTGGGGATTTTAAACAGACGCGGGGGCGACCCGCGAAAACGAAAGCGCGAGCAGAAAAGAAGCCTGCGAAAAAGAAAGCGCAAGCGAAGAAAACTGCTGCGAAAAAGAAAGTATCTGCAAAAAAGAAGGCGGGATCAAAGCGGGGGAGCCGTAAATGAGTGTGGAAACCAAGAACGAAGATTTTGTACTGAAGTTCTTTGATCCGGACAAGGAGCTGTCGGACCGGGTGAACAAGTACGAGGCCTATCTGGCCGCATTCACCTCCGCCGATTTCGGACACGTTCGTGAGGCCATTAAGCAGGCGGTGACAGTTTTTCTGTCGAAGTATGCGACTTCGCAGGATCTGGCATCCTTCTCCTATGAAACGAACCCGGTGATGCAGCGTCGGTATCAGACTAAGGGAGAATACTTAGACAAACTGAAAATCCCGGATCGAAAGTCCTATTCCATTGACCTGGCGACGGGCACAGGAAAGAGCTGGGTGATTTTCGGGGTGGCGCAGATCCTCCTGGCGGAAAGTGTGGTGGATAAGGTCTTGGTGTTGTGCCCCTCCCTGACGATTGAGGAGGAGCTGAAGGCGAAGTTCGAGGGTTTTTGTGGAAATGACATCCTCACCTCGATTTTAGAGGAGCTTGGTGCACGGTCCCCCAGTCCCGGCATCAAGAGTGCGAATGTGCCGATCCTTGATGGAGATATTTGCGTGGAAAACATCCACGCGGCCTATGAGCGAACGGGATCCTCTATCCAGGACAGCTTCAAAGGAAAAGGGGGGCGGACTTTGGTGATCAGCGATGAAGCCCACCATATTTACAGCGGGGCCGATGCATCGACGAAGAAGTGGTTCAACTTTCTCACGAATCCCGAATATGGGTTTCAGTATTTGTTGGGCGTCACTGGCACTCCATACATCGAGGACGACTATTTCCACGATCTGATCTACCGTTATGGCCTGCAGAAGGCCATGGAAGACGGGGTGGTGAAAAAAATCAATTACAAGGTAGAAGAGTCTGAGACGGACAAAGGATGGGACGAGACCTACGCGAACCATGTGGTTCAACAGAAGAAGTATGAAGGTAAGCTGAAGCCCATCACCATCGTGGTCACCGACCGAATTGTTACTTGTGTGCAGGTGTGGAATGAGCTGGTTGGGTATTTGATGGAGACAGAAGAGCTAAGCCGGGAGCAAGCGGAAAAGAAAGTGATCTGGGTTGCGTCGGGCCTGCCCTCCAATACCCGGGAGAAGAATGAGGTGAAGGCCTTGGTGTCGGAACCGGACAAAGCTAGGAAGGCAAACCTGCTAGCTTTGAAGACCGTTGATGAGTTCGAGAGCGATGTGGAGTGGATTGTTTCGGTAAGCATGCTCACAGAAGGGTGGGATGTGAAGAATGTTTTCCAAATCGTCCCGCATGAGCAGCGTGCGTTCTGTTCGCGTTTGCTGATTTCCCAGGTGTTGGGCCGGGGCCTTCGTATTCCGGCAGGATTGGAGCAGCCGGTGCATGTCACGATCAACAATCACGAGCGCTGGACGAATGAAATACGCGATCTGTACCGCGGTGTGCTGGAAACGGAGACCCGCATCAGTTGGGGCGTAGCGCCCGAAAAAGGAGACTTTCTGTTTCCGCTATATAATCTGACTTATTCGAGCCAGCAGGATAGCATCGAGACCAAAGAGAAAGCTGCGTCGGAACCTGACAAGGTGGTGCTGGTGCCACAGGAGGATGAACGGGAGGAGGTCAGCGAGTATTCAGAGACAGGGACGTTCCGGTTTCGGGTTCAGATGAGGAATAAAGTGCCGATGCAGCAGGCGGTCCGGGAAATGAAGCTGTTTCTAAAAGACCATGACCCAGAACTTGCCCGGAAATGGACCGTCTCAAAAATCGAGCAATGGATCAAAGGGAACCTTGAAGGACTTGGCTACACCAGCGATTGGGTAAGCCGCGAGAATCTGGGCAGACTGAAGACAGCATTCGGTCCCATGTTCAGGTCCACAGGCAAGCAGGTTCCCCGAATGAAACTTCGCCCGGATGGGATTACCGAGGTGAAAATGGAAACCATGCACCGGCAATCTTTCAGCGAATCCCAATTGCGTAACCAGAAAGGCTATCTCTTTTTTGACGACCACTCCGCAGCCAATCTCGACGCCGAAGAGAAAGAGCTTTTAACCGGGTTTCTGGAAGACAGAACTCGTTACGATCAGGTACGGGAAGCACAAAAACGGTATGGCGGCAGTGAGCATGATATTTTCTTTCTCAAAGAGAATATGATTGAGGTCCCTCGGCTTATAGGGCCGCAGAACCTACTGTTCGTAATCTCCAAACCTGAAACACAGTTCGTCAAACTCATCTGTCATGTGCATGCGGACAAGTTTGACTCCTTTGTTAAGTCACCGGACCGGGCGTTTTACGAAGTGCCCTATTCTTACAAACCAACTGAAAAAGCGGCGTCACATGTACAGCGGGAAAATTTCAACCCGGACTTCCTACTCCGGATCAACGGGCAGAATCGAATATTGGTGGTAGAGATTAAAGATGATCACGACGATTCGAAGAAGAACCGCGCAAAAAACCGTGATGCCATTGAGCATTTCGATCAGCTAAACACGGTGCTGTCTGAAAACGGGATAGACTGGACTTACCACTTTTTCTTCCTGTCCCCTGAGGATTACAGTTCGTTTTTCAATGCGGTGTCTGAGGAAAACTGGGCATGGAAATCCCAACTGATGCAGGAGCTTGAGTAACAAAGAAGACTCTCTACAGCCCTTAACCCCAACCTATCATGAAAATCAGCGAACTTAATAAATATGATGATGACGCGGAGTTGTTGGTGGTGGTGGGTGACCGGGTTGAGTTTACCTCGGAAGCGTCAGCCTCAGAAGACGGTAAGTTTGTGCTGCTGCTGGGGGAAACGGTGCCGAAGCCCCGTAAGCACTACACCTATGATGATATCCGATTTATCATGCGTGCGATGTCGAGAGGCTTTTCGGACGAAGTGATTGCCAAGGCCATCGGTAAGACCCCCGATTCGTTGCGGAGGAAGATCAAGGATCTGGAGATCGGGCGGAACTTCTGATCTTTGGCTCCAGATGATGAGTGTGTAAGTAAAGGTCAAACAGTTATGAAATTCGACGTCTACTGCGACGAGAGTCGTCCGGATGTGTTACATTCCAAAAATCCCGGAAGCTCCCGCTTGGTGATTGGCAGCCTCTGGTTACCTCAAGAAAAGCGTTTGGAATTGAAAAAAGCCCTTCATGCCCTTCGTGATACTCACAAAGTAGGCGGTGAGTTTAAGTGGGGAAAGCTGTCACCTTCAAGGGAACCCTTTTACACAGCTCTACTGGATCTGTTCTTTGCACAGGGGGAAGAGCTGCGGTTCCGCTGCATCTCTGTGGACCGTAAACGGATTGATCTCGTGCATTACCATCAAGGAGACCAGGAGCTGGGGTTCTATAAGTTTTACTATCAGCTCCTGCATCACTGGATTCTGGACTTCAATGAGTATCAGATCTTCTGTGATCACAAGCTGAACCGTGACCGTACCCGGCTGCATGTGTTGAGGGACTGCCTGGATAATGCCAACCTGTCCTCGACGATCTCCTGCGTACAGGCGATTCCCTCCGAGGAGTCGGTCCTGTTGCAGCTTGCGGATGTATTGACGAGTGCGGCGGCGGCACGTCTCAACGGATCCCTGAATGAGGGTACGGCCAAAACCCGGTTTGTGGTAGATTTGGAAGACCGACTTGGCAGGAAAATCGCTCCCACCTGGAGATCGGAGCAGAAGTTCAACGTGTTTGAGATTCAACCGGGTGGTGGTTGGTAATGCCGATGCCGCCATTGTTGGTGCTGCCGGACGAACACGCGTACCGGGCTCATTTTGAGGCGGTGTACTGTCAGGGCCCTCTTCGCACTTTCGACGGAATCGAAGTCCGGTTCCGGAAGAGAGATTTTAATCATTGCTGTTTCGAGAGCAATCGAAGGACTCGCAGGAAAGCGCGGTTTTCCAAGGTGCGTTCGGAGAGGTTGGACTGGATCAAAGCCACGTTGCAGGATCCGTCCGCAGACCTGCGGGTGGGGTGGGATAGCACGCGGAAGCGTTATGATTATGACCGACGGGTGGCGATTGTCTCAGGAGAGTACATTGTGGTGATCCGGCTTCTGTCCTGTCGGAGAAAAGCCCAATTTGTCACGGCGTATCTTGCTGATTTGGAGTCCACCCGCCAAAAGATTCATACCTCCCCGAAATGGCCAAGCTAAGCGGGCAAAAAAATACCGCGGATTCGCCAGGCGGGTTCCGCGGAAACCTTTGATGGTTCAGACACCACTGGTGTTGAACAGACACAGTATCCACTGAACGATACCGGTTTGCAAGGTGAAAATTGTCGCAATGTGGTGCAGATCACAATAAACAGTACCACGAGCAGACATTCAGAGATCCCAATATGGATTATCAGGTGAAATTCCCCTTTGTACGTGAGGTTGAGGGTGCGAGGCGTTCCATCAAACCTCTATATCTCGCCCATAAGGAACCGACCCGGATTATTGAGCATGGGGACCAATGGTGTGCACGCTTCCGTCGGCTGCGGGGATTTGATGATCGGCCTGAGCAGGTGATATTTGTCCTTAACACTCCGACGGATGCCAAAAGAAAACGGCCTGCGCCTAAAGCTCTCCTTTTTAGAAAACAGGGTTGTTTTTCCTCTGTGGGCTCGTGTAGGCTGTTTACAGGCCCTGTCCTCCTTTTTCACCCAGCCTGAACGATCTCCACCCTGAAATATGATGCGAACCAAACTGATTTCCTGTCTGCTTTTCCTCTCTGCCTGCTTTCTCACAGGATGCATGTCCCCGCCGCCTCCCGCCTCCTCTTCGCTGGGACGTCAGGATTTGATCACCGGGCAGCCGCAACAGGCACTGACCTTCTACGGAGCGGTGTTTGACTGGACCGCCACCCGCAAGGGCTCGGAGGCCTACTGGGAATGGACCACCTCCGGAGGCGTTCCGGTGGGCGGACTGATCACCCTTCCGGATGCCGGCGAGGGCGCTCTTTGGCTGACCACGGTGTTTGTGCAGGATCTGTCCGGCACGCTGGTCAAAGTGACGGAAAACGCGGGCACGGTTCTGCATGGCCCTGTCTCGGTCCGGGGAGGCCGCACCGCCGTGATTCAGGCTCCCGACGGTTCCCGCCTGCAGTTACGGGAGTCCGGCGCCTCCGGAAGAACCGAACCCTGGATCTGGCTGGAGCTGTTCAGCGGCAACCCGGCGGACAGCGCGGCCTGGCTGCAAAACGTTTTCAGTCTGGAAACGCGGAACGCGGAAAGCGGCGACCGTATTTTCCTGCTGGCGGAAGGGGAGCCGGTGGCGGCGGTGTCTTCCGGTCCTTTTGAAGATGCACCCGCGCAGTGGGTGCCGGTGCTCGGAGTGGAGAATCTGGGCGCCACCGTTTTCCTGCTGCTGGAACGTGGAGGAAAGGTTCTGAAAAGTTCTGAGGATTCCGAACGCCGGGTCGCTTTGGTCTCCGATCCGCAAAACGCTCTCCTTCTTCTTCAACAAACCCGCGGGAACACCCCATGAAAACCGGTTCGCTTTTGCTTCTCTTTTTCCTGATGCTCGCCTCGCTGCTGGGCAGCGGCTGCACCCTGACGCCCCACGCGAGCATCGGGGTGGATCTTACCATGTCCAACGGCAAACTGAAACTGCGTCCGGATGCTCACATCGGGGTGTATGGCTCTCCGTGAGCCTTACATGCTTTCCCCCACGGGTCGGGTCATGAGCAGATAACGGTTGGGCACCGGCCATTCATTTTCTCCCCATTCCGGCTGTTGGCGGAAAAAATAATACCGCAGGAATTTCCGGCGCACAGCGGGCAGGCGGGCAAGGGAATCGAGATTCTCCAGGCTGATCCGGTGATACTGAGGCCGGGGCCAGGTGGTCATGTCGACCCGCATTCTGGAGACCCAGCCTTGGTTCTGAAATTCTTTTTCCCGCAGGGGGGGAATCAGCAGCACCGAGATGTCTTCGGACACCGGCAGGGAGATTTCCGCCTGATAGTCCACCGGACTCTGCCGGAAATACCAGGCCAGCGGCCAGGCGAAGTTGTCGTCGACCCGCACCCGGCTGCCCGGATATTTCTGCAAATGTTCTTCGATCAGAATCAGCGAGCTTTTCACTTCCGGGCCGGAATGGGCGTACACCAGCGGTTCCAGCGCTCCTTCGGAAAGGGGGCCGCTGAGACGAAGGCTGTTGACCACCAGCTGGAAGCATCCCAGGGCCATCAGCGTTTTCAGGATCCTGCGTGCGGGGGCGTCAAACAGAGGCGGGAGCATGGTGCCGGTGATCAGACAGAGAGGCAGAGAGATATGCAGGAGCAGCCAGGGCATCCGCTCTCCCGCCCAGGAGAAAATCAGGAGATTTCCCAGCGCCCAGAACCAGAAAAAGGGCATGGGCCATTGGAAAAATTTCCGCAGACTCAGCAGGGCTCCGGCCAGAAGCACCGGCGTGTAAAGCAGCAGCAGGGTGACATAAAAAAACGGATCCGGATTTCCCCGCTGCACCTCATGCTGGGCCAGCCAGTAGCCCAGACTTCCCGCCAGTCCGCTGGCCATTCCGTGGGCGGAGTTGTGGAAGAGGGTGGTGTAGAGCAGCATTTGCAGCATCCAGAATGCGGAAAGCGCCTCTCCGAAAGCCTGCAGTTTTCCCTGCCTTTTGAAATACAGAACCCCACTCAGACCGGCAATGATCCAGAGCCAGCCCGCCACCAGAAAAATGCGTTTCTGACCCTCGGGACTCCGGTTGTCGAGGGGATCCCAGCCCAGCAGCGGATGCAGCAGGCTTCCGGCAAAGGGGAGGGCGAGCAGGAGCAGGAGCAGGGCACAGTGCATCAGCGGATGAGCGGTCCAGCGTCTGCACCAGGCCCCGAAGGAATCCGCGCGGGTCTCCAACGCGGAAAAAGTCACACAGGCCGCCCCGAACACCGTGCCGAGGATATAGGAGGTTTCTTTGGTGACAAACTGCAGTCCCAGCCCGAATCCCAGCCATACCAGAGAGCGGGCCCTGCGGGTCTCCCGGTAATCCAGAATGGCCCAGAGCATGAGCAGGGTGAAAAATGACACCATGATGTCGTTGCGGAGATAACGGCTGTAAAAGAGGTGTCCGGGATCCAGACTGATGAACATGGCGGCACAGAAAGCGCCCGCAGTGCCCAGCCAGCGGCGGAACAAATAGAGAAGCGCCACGCAGCCGGTTCCCCAGAGGGCGGGTAACAACAGGGAAGTGAAATCATTGACCGGAAACAGCGCGTAGATCAGGCCGTTCAAATGGAACAGCAGCGGTCCGTGCATCATGGGGTCATGCTGATAATTGAGCCCCTGACTCAGATTCCAGGAGTAGAGGGCGTGCAGACTTTCATCATGGCTCATGGCCCGGTGTCCGAGGCCGATCAGGCGGATGACCAGGCTGAACAGGATCAGGAGGATCCAGTGACGGTTCTCCCGGTTGATTTTCATGGCAGC
Source organism: Kiritimatiellia bacterium (assembly GCA_049438565.1). GTDB lineage: Bacteria > Verrucomicrobiota > Kiritimatiellia > SS1-B-03-39 > UBA6053 > UBA6053. The sequence continues at coordinate 533 of JBMTJR010000065.1, read as the reverse complement.
CGGAGTTGCTGATGACGGTAGGGGCCGGCTGCGCGGATGGCCTCGGAGTCCATCACCTCTGCTCCGGAAAGCCGGGCATGCAGGGCGGGGGTGACAAAAATCCATTGATCCTGCCGGTAGAGAATGCCATCCGGATCCCGGTGGGTCCAGCTGTCGCCCCGTCCGTCCCGGATCAGCAGCCGCTGCAGACCGGTTTCCTCCAGCATCCGCAGCATGGGACTGTCCATATCCTCCCGGCTGTGCAGACTAAGCAGAATTTCCGCGCCGCTCTCCAGCAGGGGGCGGAGATGCTGGGTCAGAATCCGGGCATCATTTCTGCGCCGTTCGTAACTCTCCCCGGGAGGGGGGGCTTTCTGATTCCAGATCCAGAGCCGCGGAAAATCCGGGGTGGAAATCCGGATGCCGCCGGCCAGCGGCTGATAGCTTCTTTCCTTGATTCGGAAGACTTCCTGACTCAGGTTCCGAGCTTCGGAAAAGGGCTGACGGCTCAGAAATCCAATACCCTCATAGGCATCAGGACCCGGAACATATTA
>JBMTJR010000064.1:0-9922 GCA_049438565.1 Kiritimatiellia bacterium | reverse complement strand
TGGCCCGGCCTCCGCAGGGCAGCGACCGGGATCAGATCCGCGCGGTGGCGGCCGGTCTGGGGGATGTGGCTCTCGTGAACACCTATTATGTGGGCCTGCTGCTGAACTCTCCGGAAAAAAGGGACCGGGAGGCGGCGGAGCGGGTGCGCATCTTTTTCCCCAACCAGGAGGGACGCGGCACCCATGTGAATGTAAGTGGGGGCGGCGTGCTCAAAAGCTCCCGTCAGCCGGAAAACGCCATCCGCTTTCTGGAGTTCATGCTTTCCGACGAGGCCCAGCGGCGTTTCCCCACCGCGACTTATGAATATCCGGTGGTCAAAGACATCCCCTGGTCGGATCTGCAGAAATCCTGGGGAGAATTCAAAGCGGACGATCTGCGTCTGAACACCCTGTTTGAAAACAGCAAAACCGCAGTGCGGCTGTTCAACCTCGCCGGCTGGGAATAAAGCCTCTGTTTTGAAATTCTCTCCGGTCAAACCCTCTCTTTCCGGTCTGGACGTCTGGTCGGTTCCGGCTCTGCTCGCCGCCCTGCTGATCCTCAGTCCCCTGCTCCTGCTTCTCAGCGGACTTTGGAATGCGGGTCCGGCCTGGGAACACCTCACCCGGACGGTGCTCAGCGATTATGTGCTGAACACGCTGTGGCTGACCCTGGCGGTCGGACTGCTCTCTGTGCTGATGGCGGTTCCGGCCGCCTGGTTTCTGTCAAATTTTGATTTTCCGGGGCGGCGCTTTCTGGAGTGGGGGATGATCCTCCCTCTGGCGGTGCCCGGGTATGTCGCAGCCTTTGTCTACCGTCAGATCCCGGAGGCGGCGATTCCCCCGCTGATCCAGATCCGGAGCCGCTTCGGTGTGGATGCATTTCTGTTTGCCGAAGGTCTGATCCGCAAAGGAACCCTGGCCGTATTTCTGGCCGCTGTTCTGTACCCCTACCTGTATTTGAGTCTGCGCAGCGCTTTTCTGGTGCAGCGCCGCGGCTTGATTGAAGCCGCACAGCTTCTGGGCCGGGGTCCGGCGGCAGTATTTTTTTCGGTGGCCCTGCCTCTGGCCCGTCCAGCTCTGTTTGCCGGAGTCAGTCTGGTGCTCATGGAGGTGATCAATGACTACGGGGCGGTCACTTTTATGGGGGTTCCCACGCTGACCGTGGGAATTTTCCGCACCTGGACCGGTCTGGGGGATTTGAATTCGGCGGTTCGACTGGCCGGACTGATGATGCTCGCGGTATTTGTGCTGCTGGGTCTGGAGTATTCCCAGCGGGGACGGGCCCGCTACCATGACGCCGCGCATTCTCCCCCTCCGGTCCTTCACCGGCCCCTGACCGGGCTGCGGGCCCTGGGAGTAAGTCTCCTCTGCTGGATTCCTTTCAGTCTGGGTTTCCTGATTCCGCTCCTGCAATTGCTGATCTGGGCATTTCTCTCTTTCCGTCAGCAGAGCACCCCGCTTCCCTTCACCCGGGTAGGACACAGCCTGTTGCTTTCCATGGGCACGGCGGTAATTCTCACGGCCGTGGCTTTGTTTCTCGGGTATGCCCAGCGACTGCATCCCCGGCGCTGGCTGAAGATCCCTCTCCGTCTGGCCTGTCTCGGCTATGCGGTTCCGGGCGCGGTGGTGGCGGTGGGCGTCATGCTGTTTCTGGGTCCGCTGCAACTGATTGGCAGCATTTATGCCATTGGATTCGGATATCTGGTCCGCTTCCTCGCCGTGGGGGTTCACCCCGTGCAGGCGGGAATGGAACGCATCTGCGGAAGTCTGGATGATGCGTCGCGTCTGCTGGGGCACGGACCCTGCCGCACGCTGTTTCAAGTGAATATCCCCCTTATCCGCGGCACCCTGTTTGCAGTCACCATGCTGGTGTTTGTGGATATTCTGAAAGAGCTGCCCATGACCATGATTCTGCGGCCGGCCGGGTTCGACACTCTGGCCACTCTCTCCTTCGGCCTGGCCAGCGAATCCAGAATTCATGAATGCGCCCTTCCCTCCCTGCTGATCATTTTTCTCGCCGCCGCCGGTCTTTTCAGTTTAAACCGGATGATCTCCACCCCTCCCCGTCCATGATCCCCGCCCTCGAACTTCAGGATATCACCCGCTGTTATCACCCCGGAAATCCGCCTGCGGTGGACCACCTGAACCTGCAGGTGAAAAAGGGAGAGGTGCTCGCGCTGGTGGGAGAAAGCGGCAGTGGAAAAACCACCCTGCTGCGGCTGATTTGCGGTCTGGAAAAACCGGATGCCGGACAGCTTTCCCTCGCGGGACAGCCCATGGTCAACGCCCGGACATGGATTCCGCCCGAGCACCGCAAAGTGGGCATGGTGTTTCAGGACGGCGCGCTGTTTCCGCATCTCACCGTGGAGGAGAATATTGCCTATGGTCTGAACCGCAAATGCCGGGCGGTGAAGTGTCAGCGAATCGAAACCCTGCTCTGTCTGGTGGGAATGGATGGATTTCAGAAACGTTATCCACACGAACTTTCCGGCGGAGAGCGTCAGCGGCTGGCCGTGATCCGCGCCCTGGCGCCCGAACCCTCCGTGCTCCTGCTGGACGAACCTTTCAGCAATCTCGATCCCGCCCTGCGCCGCAGTCTGCGTTCCGATGTGCTGCGCATTATCCGCGAACTGGAAACCACCGCCATCATGGTGACCCACGATGCCGAGGACGCCCTGCATGTGGGCGACCGGGTAGCGGTTCTGCGGGCGGGAAAATTCGATCAGATTGCCGGTCCGCATGAAATTTACCATCATCCCGCCAGTGCCTACAGCGCCCGGATTTTCGGCGAGGCCAATCCGGTGGGCGGACAGTGGATCCGCCCGGAGGATCTGGAACTCGTTCCCGCCTACTGTCCGGGAGCGCATCCGGTTCTGATCGAGGAAATCCACGATGCCGGACGTCATCTGGAGGTGCGGGTGCGTCCGCAGGAAAACGGAGACTCCGTGCGCTGGATCATTTATGACCCTTTCCAGGCAAATTTAAAATCCGGCACACCGGCCTGGGTTGTGGTCAAAAAAATCAACACCCACTGAGCTTTTACTGCCTTTTCAGCTGAAGATCAAGAACCTCCACGGGAGTGCGACCATTAGTCCATACTCTGCATTCAAGATTTCCATGTTCTTCCAGGAGAGAAAAATGCAAGGTCTCTTTTCTTTCCCCGTTATTTTCATCTCCGGTCAACTCCCGCACGGCCAGCAGGGTCCGGTTATGTTCAATCACTTCAAGGCGGACACGCGCCTCCGGGGAACCGGACGCGAAACGCAGTGAAAACGTTGCTTCATAGTCAGCTGGAGGCAGTTTCCAGTAGGGGCCGAAGCAAACGAAACCCTCAGACCCTTTGTCTGAGAAAACAGCGCTTCCCCGCCAACAGGCCTGAGGTCCCAGCGGCATTAAATCCAGAAAATTTCCGACCATCGACAGAAAATCGGACTGCGCGGCCGAGACTTCATGACTGAGCTTCTCCACCCCAAGCCGCTTGAGTTGGAGCACATGTCCTCTCGCGGATTTCACTCTGACCTCCAAGGCTGCCGGCATACCCTGCAAAAGCGATTCTGGGATCTGGAACTCTTCGGAGAGAAGGCCCCGGGCCCTCCAGATCATCAAGCAAGCATCCCCGGCCATCAGTTCCACAATCGCGTAAGCATCTCCGTATCCCTCCTCCGCAGGGTCAACCCTGACCGAAAGCCGATACCGACCGGGCAGCAGGATTCGATAAGGGCCATAGCAGATAAATCCGGTTTCTCCGGGCCGGTTCTCCAGACCGGCATCCACGCGGACCCCGGAAGGCCCCACGGTCACGTGCCGAAGCCAGTCCTCCTCGCCCTGAGGGGGAGGAAGCACAAATCCATGCCGCATCCTCGGAGAGAAGGGCGTTGCGCCGGCCGAGACAAAGGACTGGAAGAGTGGTTCAAAGCGATTGTTGATTGCATTGATCCCAATAAACCGTTTCAGAGGTGCTTCCATCGACGCCCTGCGGGCACCTTCCTCCCTCACTGCTGCAAGAAAACCGGTGATCGCAGGATTCGGGATATCCGTGCGGACCCGGCAAGTGTCCGGGGTATAATCGAAAATGTAAACCGAAGGGACTTGAAGGAGCTCCTCAAAGGAAACAGGCCGGGTTCCGGGAACGGGATGCAGCGTCGGAGAGGCTTGATCGAAAAGAATCTCATGGGTGAATCCAAGCTCCTGCCACACCTGGGCAAAACGATGAAGCAGTCCATTGTTTTCGCCAAACCAGGCGAGGGTCAGGTTCCGTGGCGTGGCAAAAAACAGGTCCGTGAGGTAAGGTAACACATGACGTTCGTCGCAAGTATATTTGTCGAAACCCTCTGAGGAATAAAAAGCGGTATAGGGACGGTACAAGGGTTCACCAAGCGCGGAGCGCAGGGTTTCGACAAAACGTGTCTGTGCCGATCCGTCCAGGCGGATCTCCTCAATCTGCTCCTCGGGCGCACCCCAGGACTGCCTTTGTTCCGGGAGGCAGGGTTCGGTCACGGATCCCACAAAACGGTGATGGCAGTTCATGACGCGGTCGTGTCTATGAATGGGCGTCATTTGACGGGTGTGATCACAATGGTACGCGAAAAACGCAGTACCGGCATCTCCGATTTCACCGAGGAGAAGCTTATACCGGGCCGCGATATTGGAATCCACATGCCATCCGAGCAGCATTTGTTCATCAAATCCGTCGATATCAAAAAACGACGATCTGTCCGTCAATTGAAAATCACCGGGCGCATCATACCGGATCAGGTCCGATCCGAAGACCCTCTCGTCCAGATGCAGTTCCCGCCCCCATTCACGGACCTGGCGTATGATTTCCGCGGGTTGGGTGCGGTCCAGAAATTCCCATAAGGTTTCCGGGAGTTCGAGCCGCGGGGCGTGATAGATGCCGGGTGCAAGATTCCGGGCATATTCCGAAAGGTTCAAGCAGGCCTGCGGGACCGGAATAATATCCGTATTGGTGTTCAGAAGCCATTTGTTCGATGGGTTTGAACGGCGGCAGCCGATGTTGCGCGCGATCGGCTCTAGGACGGAGAGCCCCGTACGCCCCAGATAGCGGCGGTGAAACGACGGGCGCACCCGGAAGATTCGCAGCCTGGATTTTGCCCGGGGGGTCAGGATATCCTGAATGGCCTCGGGAAAGGTCGGGAAATCATCCGGCGTGTTGTAATCCACAAAGATGATTTCATCGTCTGGGTGATTCAGCATCTCGGCGATACAGTTGAAACTGATCGCCGCACGTTTGTGCAGATTGTATCCGTAACTGTCGTTTCGGCCGTAGACGATAACCGATATCATGTTAAACCGGACCTATAACAATGGATGTCGTTTGAAAAAACATGTGAATCCCCATGCGGAAAGGAACCCACAATGTCAAGGTCAAGAGAAGGTCTGTGAATCTGCGTGAATCAGGCGGTTTCCTGTTGACTGTGGGCGTTTGATTTTCGAGAAGATACACTTGTTAACCCCCAAGAGGAAGATTCCCCCCGATGAATGAAGAACAATATCGAAATGAATTCAAACATGACACCAGAATTTTGAAGTTGTTGTCGGATATGGGCTATCAGCCGGACAGTATTTGGGATGTGGGAGCCTCCAACGGGGCCTGGTCGTTTTTGTGCGCGGAAATTTTTCCGGACGCACGTTACGATCTGTTTGAACCCTTGGCGTATGTCAACCCGGCCTATGCACAGCAATGGTCAGCGGAACACAGCCGGGCCAAAAACTTTCTGTCGCTTCCCAACAGACATCTTCATGCATACGCTTTGGGATCGCAAAGCGGATCCGTCAACATGGCGGCATATCCAAACGGGGTTTCCAGTACGCTTTTGCCGATAGAATATACCGAAGCCTATGAGATCCGCCATGTGGAGGTCGAGGTTCTGACCGGGCAAGATGCCGCGCAAAACCAGAATCTACCGGTGCCGGGACTGCTCAAAATGGATGTGCAGGGCTATGAAATGGATGTGCTGCTCGGGGCAGAGTCTCTGCTGGACCGGATAGATGTCGTGTTGGCCGAATGCTGGCTGATCCGGTCATACGAATATCTGACACCGTTGTTGTCGGAGCTGACGCAGCTGCTTTCCTCACACGGGTTCGAGGTGTTTGATCTCGGCACCGAATATCGTCCGCAGGATGGGCCGCATGCCGGACGACTGGTGGCTGTGGATGTCTGTTTTATTAAAAAAACCCACCCACTGTTCCGCTCAGAATTTCAAAACCGACGCATATCGAATGCGGGAGAACAAGCATGATGCCGACCTTCTTTAAACATTGTCTTGAAAGATATAAGACGTTTGGCAACCCACGGTGCGGGTCTGTGCAACCGGAGCCGGATTCCGCGCCTTTGGCACCTGTGCAGATCTCTGAGGCCCAGGATACTGTTCCTGAACCACCACATCACTCGCTTTCTCAAATACCGGATCATCCGGTGGATCTTCTGCTGACTCCGAATGAGATCAATTTCAACCACGGGACCGGCGTGCTTCTGCAACGGTATTTTAGCGTGGAGGAGTCTTTCAACCTCCGTTCACGGGATAATTATGAAGACAAAGGCCCTTTCCGCGGAATGGCACTCAACTTCAGCGCCCCCACACGGTATGAGGTTTTCAAAACGCTTTCAGAACTCCTGAGTGGACTGAAGGTCAGACGGATTCTTTCGGTCCCATTCTATCCGGAGGATTTTTTGATCGCCAGTGCCTGCAGATCCATACTGGGCGTCCCGATGGCGGTGTGGTTTATGGACGATGTGTGCATTTATACCCCTGATTATTTTGACGGGCCCTCCATACAGGTTGCGGCAAAGGAGTTGATAGAGACTGCGGATATCTGTTTTGTGATTTCACCGGAAATGCGGGATGCCTATGAGCGCCAATTCCTGAAAAAATTCTACATGCTCCCTCCCTTGCTTTCCGGTACTCAGCGGGCCATGCGGATGGAGTCCGGTCCCGAAGCCTCTGTCCCGTCCGGAATTTGTGCAATGCTCGGCAATATCTGGGACCAAGACTGGTTAGAAACACTCATGGCCGCCATGCGCACAACCGGTTGGACCATTCACTGGTACGGGAAAGGAACCGCAAGTCCCTGGCTCAACATCTCCACCGAAAAACTTGCGGAAAACGGAATTATTGAAAAGGGTTTTTTACCTGAAAAGGAACTCGCAGAACGTTTGCAGGCGTACCCGTTTGCGATTTTACCAACCGGCAGCGGATGTAAGGAAGAACCCATGCGAAACCTCACCCTGCTCAGTCTTCCGTCGCGGACCCCTTTTCTTGTCGCGGTGGCCCGCATTCCCATCCTGGTGGTGGGTACAGAGCAAAGCAGCAGTGCCCGGTTTGTGGAGCGTTTCCAGGTGGGCATCACTTCATCCTATGAAGCGGCGCAGTTGAAAGATTCTATTGAGAAAATCACAGACCCGGATTTTCAGACCCTTGCACGTAAAAACTGTGACCTCTACAGCGAATCATTTTTTGAAGAGGATCTCGCCGGGTGGATCCGTCAGTCTCTGGAGGCAGGATCGCCTCATACTAAGAAATTCGAGAATCTTTTCGAGAAAAGCCCGGACTCCCTTTTGCCGTTTATCGACTGCGATGCCCCCCGCGATATCTACAAGGGCTTCCATGAACTGTATATCAGGCTTCATCGGCTCTCGGAATTAGGCTACAAACCCGACTTTATTTTCGATGTGGGCGCTTCAACAGGGTACTGGTCGCATGTGGTGTTCCGAATCTTTCCGGATGCCCGGTACATCCTAGTAGAACCTCTCCGTGATATGTACGGGGACGTTTATATCAAGAATGAGTCTTTTGAGTGGGTCAATGCGGCCGCATCCGCTCAAAGCGGTATGGCTGAATTTCAGGTCTCCAATGATTTGTACGGAAGCTCACTGCTGTCACCGGATGACAACCGGAGCTATGAGACCGTACAAGTGCCGGTGGTACCGCTGGATCAAATCCTGCTGGATAAAACTATTTCCGGGCGCGGCATTCTAAAAATTGATGTTCAGTTTGCAGAACATCTCGTCCTCGAGGGAGCGGTAAACCTGCTGAAACAGGTTGATGTTCTGATTATCGAGCTGACCCTGCAACGCGAAATCCCGGAAGCCCGGACGTTCCTGGAGATGTGTAATTTTCTGAATGAGATCGGTTTTGATTATTTTGATGATGCCGGCGGCTGGCGTTGCCCCGTAACCGGCGTTCTGGTTCAAAAGGATGTGATCTTCATGAATAAAGATCTCGTCGCGAAGTATAAACGAAAGTAATTTCAAAATGAACCGCAGACCTTTATTCAAATTCATGCATCAAAAGATAATGGCGCGCCTTGGAAAAAGCCCTCCTAAGCAAATGAGTTCCGCAACTGCACGCTCAACTCCCCCCATCGGAACGGTTTCTGAACCCACAGCACCTCCCCGCGCCAACCAAGATCCTGACACCCGGCAACAGGCCCATGAAGAAAACCTGATTACATCCATCTCCCGTTCAATTCATAATAAAACCGTGATCGATATTGGTGCCCACCGGGGCCAGTTTTTTTCCAGGATGCTGGATGCAGGATTCGAAACCGTATACGCCGTGGAGCCACATCCGGTGCTTGCAGAAGAACTTCATCAACGCTTTGGCAGTGATCCCAGAGTGCACATTCATCAGCTGGCCATGGCCGAACGGGACAGGTCCATGAATCTTTGCGTGATTGCAAAACAAAGTGTTGAAAACACCACTCCAAGTGATCCGTTGTTATTTTCATCACTCATCCCTCATCATTTTGGAATCGGAATGGAGTTTCATGATGAAATTCCCGTGCGGTGCAGATCCATCACCTCGATGGTCAGGGACGGGTTGCTGCCGGAGAGGGCCGGCATCTTGAAAATCGATTCCGAAGGCTATGATTTGAAAATCCTCAAGGGGATGCCGGACGGGGCGCCATATGAGGTCGTTATGTCAGAGTATTGGGGGGCGGAGTATTTGTTCGCGAATGAGGAAAACCATCACGGAGACAAAATCATCACGTGGCTTGAGAATCAAGGGTACCCTTTTTCAATCCACATTACCCGCAAACATCCCAATCAGCCGGGCTACACCCTGAATCGGCTGCCCGCTGAACAGAATGTGTGGGGGAACAGCCTCTTTTTCAAGGATGCGGATCTTTTCAATCTGGCCATAAAGCACGTGGAACAAGTTCTTGAACCCCGCCCCTGATTTTTCATGGTTGAACCGAGTGCATTCAAATGAACCAGGAACCCGCCCGCTTTATCTTATATTTTAATCACATTCCTAAAACCGGAGGCACGAGTCTCCGCAGCTGGCTCAACTCTTTGTTTCTGGATTCGGAGATTTATCCCCACCTGCATCATCAACCGGACCATCCGGTTCCATTGGTAAAATCCGGCCTCCAGTTGATTACCGGTCATCATGCCTGCAATGTGCATGAGGACGGACTCGGGGGCTTTCATGAGGTCACCTGGATTCGCGAACCCCGCGCCTGGGTTAGGTCCTATTACAAGTTTGTCCGCACGTTCGACTACGGTTCGCTCCCCCCCGGAGTTCCAATCGATAAAAGTGTCTATCAAATCAAAAAGATGTCCTACCCTGAATTCCTCGAGGAGTTCGGGAGGCCTGGCGGAAACTTGTCAGGATTTCAAAGCCGCTATTTATATACATGCTCCCCCATACAGCCGGAAACCGAACCTTACGAAACCGTGCGGCGTAAATCTGAAAACCGTCTGAAGGAATTTGCGATCGTGGGTTCACTGGGGCACATGCAGGAATCGGTGGACCTTTTCTGCCACCGATTCAAACTTCCCCCGAAACGCTTTCTCCTCTGGGAAAACAGATCCCAAAGCGTACTGGAGATTGATTCCACCCGGGAAGAGCTTTTCCTTTCCAGGAATGCGGATGTCGACTTGTATAAAACCGTCAGTGAGAACGTCCTCAAAGATTTC
>JBMTJR010000063.1:0-9954 GCA_049438565.1 Kiritimatiellia bacterium | reverse complement strand
CCAGTTCGCCCCCGGCTTCGCCGCGCAGGGATTCATCCAGCAGCAGTTCGATTCCGGCTTTGCCTTCCATTTCCGGCAGGTAAAAGTGGTAGGTTTCCTCCTCGTTGCGGGCCATGCCTCCACGGCCGACATAGCCAAGGGTCTGCGCCATCAGATCGCCGTAAGGGTAGGTGCGGACCGGTTCGGTGATCAGATCCATGCCCATCTGCGGACCCACGCGTTCCGCCCAGCGGGCGAGGGCGGCCTGATCGAGATCCTCCCAGGCCACCAGTGGCAGTACCCGTTTGACCCGGTAGTGATGGGCAATTTCCTCGCGGGTGAGCTGTCGGGGAATTTCGATCTGCGCAGAGACTTCGTCGATCAGTTCCTCGATCCGGTCGATGGTGCGGGAGGAGGGTCCGGGCACCCGCAGTTCCTCCAGATAGAGGGCGATGCCCACGGAGGGACGGTTGTCGGCCACCGCGATGCCGTTGCGGTCGTAGATGCGGCCGCGGGCGCCGGGATGGCGGATCCGTCGCAGACTCTGATGGAGAATATTCTCCTCAAAAGCGTGCCCCTGCACCACCTGCAGATTCCAGAGAAAGACCAGCAGGCCCGCCTGCAGCGCGACCACGGATCCGAGCATCAGCCGGATACGGAATTTGGACTGATCGCTTTTGCTGAAAGGTTTCATCTCAGATGCCCGCCCGGGTTTGGTTTCCGACCGCGAGGTCGAGTTTGCGGATGGCGGCAAAGACCAGGGGAAACACCACAATGCCCAGCAGCGACATGCCCAATGACTTCGTGAGCACAAAAGAGAAGGGGACTCCGCCGCGAAGGCCTGCGCCGACCAGCAGTACGTAGAGCAGGAGGGTGACGAGGGCGGAAGCGGCCACGCCCATCATCACGTGGGTGAACCAGTGTTCACCGAAGACCCGGTCGCGGTAGTGGTTGATCAGCAGCGCGACCGCAGTGAAGGCAAGGACCGAGAAGCCGTGCGGAATGGGGCCGAGGCTGTCCTGCAGGATTCCGGCCAGGATGGCGGCCTCCAGCACCTGAAGGCTGTCGCGGCTCAGGGCGTAATACAGCACGGCCCCGAGGAGAAGCGGAACTTTGGCCTGCCCCAGACTCTGCCAGGAGGGAATCACGGCCTGCAGGATGGCGCAGGTGATCATGGAGGTCCAGAGCACGAGGCGGTTCATGGCAGGGCCTCCGGTTCTCTGGCCACAACAAACACCACATCCAGCTGACCCAGATCCGCAGCGGGGGCGACCTCGGCGACCTGGTGCAGTCCGTTGGCGTCCAGGGTTACGCTTTCGATGGTGCCGACTTTGATGCCTTTGGGAAAGATGCCGCCCAGACCGGAGGTGAACACCTCATCGCCGCGCTGGACCGGAATATTCTTATTGATAAAGGTCAGTTTGCAGAGCACCCGTCCGTGCCAGGAGAGGCCCTGACCGCTGAGAATGGCGAAGGCGCCTTTGCCCCCGATCTGCACGGCGACCCGGCAGCCCGGATCGGAGATGAGCAGGACATCGGCGGTGCGTCCGGAGATTTCACTGGTTTTGCCGACCAGGCCGCGGTCATTGATCACCGCGAGGTCGGGTTGAATGAGGGGAGAGCCGTCGTGCTGAATGCGGACCGTCTGCCACCAGCCGCTGATATCGCGGGCGAGCACGCTGCAGGCGATGAGGCGGCGTTCCTGACGTTTCCGGAAGCCGATCTGCTGGCGGAGGATAAAATTCTGTTCCCGGAGTTCGTCCAGCTCTGTGAGTTTCTGCCGCAGAAGCATCACCTCCTGCTGGAGTTCCTGGTTTTTCTCGGGGAGGCCGCCCCAGCCGCGGATGGCATGTCCGGCACCGCGCAGACGCATGGAATAAGAGGAAAAGAGTTCCTGAAGCGGGGCCAACAGATCACGGGTCGCATTTTTCAGCGACCGGCTGGCAGGCACAGGGAGGTTCAGCGTGATCAAAATGATCATCGCCAGTCCCAGCCAGAATATCAGACCTTTCCTTTTCACGTGTTTGTTCCTTTTTCAAGGAACCGACAACAGTGGCGGGGAAAGGGTTTATTTTTTCATGGAAAAAGAAGCGTTACCGCTCCGCCGCCGCATTTCGGCGCAGGAGATTGATTTCGTTCAGCACGACCCCGGTGCCTTCCGCCACCGCACTCAGCGGATCATCCGCCACGTGAACCGGCAGACCGGTCTGTTCGGCAATCAGCGTATCGAGACCGCGCAGGAGGGCACCCCCTCCGGCGAGCACGAGTCCCCGGTCCACCAGATCGGCGGAAAGTTCCGGGGGGCAGCGTTCCAGGGTGATGCGCACCGCCTCCACAATGGTGGAGACCGGCTCGAGCAAAGCCTCGCGGATTTCCTCGCTGGTCACCATCAATGTTTTGGGCAGGCCATTGACCTGATCCCGCCCCTTGACCTCCATGGTCATTTCCTCTTCCATGGGGTAAGCGGATCCGATCTCAATTTTGATATTTTCGGCCGTACGCTCACCCACCATTAAGTTATAAACCCTTTTCATGTACTGGATGATGGATTCATCCATTTCATCGCCACCGACACGGACACTGCGGCTGAACACGATTCCGGCAAGGGAGATCAGGGCCACCTCGGTGGTCCCCCCTCCAATGTCGACAATCATATTCCCCGCAGGCTCTTGCACGGGAAGTCCCACGCCAATCGCCGCCGCCATCGGTTCCTCAACTAAATATACTTCTCGTGCCCCGGCACGTTCTGCGGATTCCTTTACCGCCCTCTTTTCTACTTCGGTAATCCCACTGGGCACCGCGATGATCACCCGGGGCTTGACCATACGCTTGTTGTGCACCTTCCGGATAAAATACTTCAACATCGCTTCTGTGATGTCAAAATCAGCAATCACCCCGGCCCGCAGCGGCCGAATGGCCACAATGTTTCCCGGGGTGCGTCCCAGCATCCGTTTGGCCTCCTCCCCGACGGCGAGCACCCGGTTGGTGGAGGATTGCACCGCCACTACTGAAGGTTCGCGCAGCACAATCCCCCGGTCTTTTGCATACACCAGAGTGTTTGCGGTGCCGAGGTCGATGCCGATGTCGTTGGAGAAAAGGCCGAAAAGCCGGGAAAACATGTTTAACCTGTTTATTGTAAATCTTTAAAGTGATGGTCCCTTATGGGGATTGAAGCGGGAAGCGTCAAGTGAAAAGGCATTGAATCGGCAGGGGCGGCACGGAGCCGGAATTGGTGAAGATGCTCGATTTTAATCGTAATCGTGATCCTAATCGTGATCGTGATCGAAAATTACGATTACGACAACGATCACGATTACGATTACGAGGAATGGGGCCAGGAAATGATCCCATCTTTCACCAATTAAGACATGCACCCCGGCAGGGGCGGACGGAGCCGGAATGCCCGGAAACTCTGCTTGCATTGACCGGGAAGTCGGTTATGGTCCCGCCCCTCTGTAAATCACCAAGGATGACCTGCCGATGAAATGGCTGCTGAAGAAAATTGTGGGAAGCAAAAATGACCGGGACCTCAAGCGGCTGCGGCCGCTGGTGGCCCGCATCAATGAGCTGGAAGTGTCTCTGCAGGGGCTCAGTGATGAGGAGCTGAAAGCCAAAACCGCTGTGTTTAAAGAGCGTCTGCAGGCGGGGGAAAGCACGGATGACCTGCTGCCGGAAGCTTTCGCGGTGGTCAAGAACGCCTGCCGGCGTCTGGTGGGAACAGAATATCAGGTGTCCGGAAGTCTGCGTACCTGGGTGGAGGTTCCTTACGATGTGCAGCTGATCGGGGGGATCGCGATGCATCAGGGCCGGATCTCCGAGATGGCCACCGGGGAGGGGAAAACGCTGGTGGCCACCGCGCCCGCCTATCTGAATGCGCTCACCGGTCTGGGGGTGCATGTGGTGACCGTGAATGATTACCTGGCCATGCGCGATTCGGAATGGATGGGACTGGTGTTTGATTTTCTGGGTCTGAGCGTGGGCTGTATCCAGAGTGGGATGCATCCGATCCAGCGCCGGGAAATGTATGCCAAGGACATTACCTACGGAACCAATGCGGAGTTCGGTTTTGATTATCTGCGCGACAACATGACCTACACCCCGGCGGAACGGGTGCAACGGGGGCATCATTTCGCGATTATCGACGAGATTGACAGTATTCTGGTGGACGAAGCCCGGACCCCGCTGATCATTTCCGGTCCCACCGAACATTCCTCCGAACAGCTCTTCCTCTCCATGAAACCGATGGTCGAGCGTCTGGTGAAAAAACAGCGTCAGCTGCTGGACGGATACCTCCGGGAGATTGAGACGGAACTGGAGAAACCCGCAAAAGAACAGGATACGGATACCATTCAGAGAAATCTCTACCGGGTGCATCAGGGCATGCCCAAGCATCCCTCACTCCTCCGTTTGCTGGAGGATCATGATGTGCGGCGGATGCTGGAGAAGGTGAATGATCAGTTTCTGACTGAAACCTACAAAGAACTGGCCCGCGAACTGCGTCAGGATCTCTTTTTCACGGTGGACGAAAAAAGCAATGACGCCGGTCTGACCGACAAAGGAACCGAGGCGATTTCTCCCCAGGACCCGGATGCCTACGTTCTCCCGGACTTGGCCACCATTATGTCGGAACTGGAGGGCTCCAGTGAGCTGAGTGACGAAGAGCGGGTGGCCCGCCGCCGCGCCGCGCAGGAGGAATTTGCCGGCAAGAGCGAGAGCATTCATGCGATTGACCAGTTGATCCGCGCCTACTGTAATTACGTCAATGATGTGCATTATGTGGTGCAGAACAATCAGGTGGTGATTGTCGACGAAAATACGGGACGGCTCATGACCGGTCGGCGCTGGAGCGACGGACTGCATCAGGCCGTGGAGGCCAAGGAGGGGGTGAAGATCGAGCGGGAAACCCAGACCCTGGCCACCGTGACCATTCAGAATTATTTCCGGATGTACGAAAAACTCTCCGGGATGACCGGTACGGCGGAAACCGAAGCCGAGGAGTTCATGCAGATTTACAAACTGGATGTGCTGGTGATTCCCACCAACCGTCCGGTGCGCCGGGTGGATCTCAATGACCGGATTTACCGGACCCGCCGGGAGAAATTCAATGCTGTGGTGAGTGAAATCACCGAGGCCTACCGCCGGAAACAGCCGGTGCTGGTGGGAACCGTCACTGTGGAGGCTTCGGAGGAACTGAGCCGTCTGCTGCTGAAGAAAAATATCCCCCATAACGTGCTGAACGCGAAAAATCATGAACGGGAAGCGGAAATTGTGGCCCGGGCGGGTCAGCCCGGTTCGATCACCATTGCCACAAACATGGCCGGACGCGGAACCGACATCAAACTGGGCGAAGGCGTGGTGAAGATGGAGCGGGAAGAGGTGATGTCTCAAATGAGTCTGAGTGACAAAAAAGAGGGGCTCACGCTGGCCAAGTGGATTGAGGAGAATCCCTGCGGACTTTATGTGATCGGAACGGAGCGCCACGAATCCCGCCGGATTGACCGTCAGCTGCGCGGACGCTGTTCGCGTCAGGGGGATCCTGGCATGAGTTGTTTTTATGTGTCGTTGGAGGACGATCTCATGCGTCTGTTCGGGGCGGAGCGGATTTCCAACATTATGTCCAAGCTGGGGATTGAAGAGGGGGAGGTGATGGAGCACCGCTGGCTGAACAAATCCGTGGAGCGGGCCCAGCGCCGGGTGGAGCAGTATCATTTTGGAATCCGTAAACGGACGCTGGAATACGATGATGTGATGAACCGTCAGCGCGAAGTGGTCTACGGATTGCGCACGGAAATTCTGACCGGGGATCACCCGCGTGAGCATCTGCTGGACATGATTTCGGACGTGATTGATGAGAGGGCCCAGGCGGCGGTCTCCCAGGGCGAGGAAGTGGGCGCGTTGGAATTCGCGGACTGGTGTTCCATGACTTTCCCGGTGGCACTGCGCCCGGATGATTTCAAAAATGTGCCGCTGGAGGCGGAGGCTTATGCGGATCTCGCGATTGAGCGGGTGAAAAAAGCCTATGATATCAAAATCGAATCCGAGCCTCCGGAATCCGTGCAGAGTATGGAGCGTCACATCCTGCTGCAGGCGATCGACACGCACTGGCAGGAGTATCTGCGCGGGATGGATGCGCTGCGTCAGGGCGTGGGGCTTCGTGCCTACGGACAGCGGGACCCGATTCTGGAATTCAAACATGAGGCCTACGCCATGTTTGCGGACCTCATGCAGAAGATCAATGAGGAGGTGGCGCAACGGGCTTTCCGGGCCACTGCGTCTTTGGAATCCCTGGAAAAGTTCCTGAAAAATCTGAAGACCATGGAGTCACATTCGCAGACCTCAGCCTTTGGCCGGGAGGCCCAGGCAAGAGCCAGCTCCGCGCGTCAGCAGTCTGAGCAGCAGGCCCGGATGGAGCAGACTCTGGAGAAAACCATTCGGCAGCCGCAGACCCGGGAAATGCCCAAAGTGGGCCGGAACGATCCCTGTCCCTGCGGAAGCGGGAAAAAGTACAAAAAGTGCTGCGGGGAGTAGTAGGCCAGAGCTCAGAGCCCGGAGGCTTCTTCGGGAAGAGAGGCCTGAAAACCGAGTTGGTTGATTCTTTTCTGAATTTGTTCGGGCGTAAGAGTTCCGGGCCGGTAGACCACGGTGGCGGAGGCCTCCTCGAGACTGACCGTGCAGGTATCCACTCCGGGCAGCTGCTGCACTGCGGAGGTGATGGCGTTCACGCAGCTCTCACAGGTCATCCCGCTTACGGATACGACCAGATTTTCGGGGGCTGCGTGGATTCCGCGGGCTGGCTGCAGGCGGTGAACAGACAGAAAAGCAAAGCAAGAGCGGAGTGGAAAAGTGATTTCATGGGCGGACTCCGTGTTCGGCGTTTACATGGATGGCAATGCCCCCGCGGGGGCGGAAATTTCCGATAACCCTGGCCCAACGGGGTTCGCAGACCTTTACCAGGTCGTCCAGAATCCGGTTGGTCACTTCCTCATGGAAACTTCCATGATTCCGGAAGCTGAAGAGGTAAATCTTCAGGGATTTACTCTCCAGACATTTTGTATCGGCCACATATTCAATGGTGATATGACCGAAATCCGGCTGCCCGGTAATGGGACAGAGGGAGGTGAATTCGGGACAGTCAAAAGTGATGACATACTCCCGGCCGGGGTGGGAATTGACAAAAGTTTCCAGCTTGGCTTCGTCCGGGGAGCGGGGCACCGGAGTTTTGCTGGCGGAGAGCAGGCTGAGATCGTCCATATTATTGCGTGGGGGTTGAAGGAATTTTGGCAAGAATTCTGCGGGCGGCTTCGGCTTTGGGCAGAGGCCCCCAGGTTTCAAAGTCGGCCGCGTCGCGGGCCAGATAACTGAAAGTTCCGCTGGCCGCGCCCATGGAGTCGGGATAATTGAGCACAATCCCGTCGAGCCCTTTCGCCTCCAGTTTCCGGCGGGCGGGTTCCTCACCGTTCTCGCTCTGCAGGGCAAAACCGATGCTGAAGGTTCCGGGGGCTTTTTCGGAATGCAGGGTGGCGGCAATATCCGGATTGGGAATCAGACGCAGATCGAAAGCCTCTTCCTGTTTGGGCATTTTCTGCGGCAGGGTTTTCTCCGGACGGTAATCGGAGACTGCAGCCACATAGATCACGGCCTGAGCACGCGGGAGCAGTCCTCTGGCGGTTTCCAGCATTTCCAGAGCGGCGTGGACCGGATGAAGATGGATGGAGGGGTGATGCGGGAGGTGATCCTCCGGCACCGGGCCGCTGACAAATTCGACCTCCGCTCCCCAGGCGGCGGCCTGTTCGGCAAGGGCCTGTCCCATGCGCCCGCTGCTGGGATTTCCGACAAAGCGGACCGGATCCAGATATTCCCGGGTGGGCCCGGAGAGAATGAGGATGCGCTGTCCGCGCAGGGGCAGGGTGCCGGTTAACTGCTCCTGCACCACTTCCAGAATGATTTCCGGAGCACTGAGCCGACCCTCACCGGTCATGCCGCAGGCCAGATGGCCGGACTCCGGTCCCACCTGAATCCAGCCTTCATGCACGAGCTTCTCCGCATTCTTCCGCACGGTGGGGTGCTGCCACATCTCCACATTCATGGAGGGACAGAAAATTTTACGGCATTTCACGGGCAGGGAAAGACAGCAGGTGCTCAGAAGATCGGACCCGTGACCTCCGGCCAGTTTGGCCAGGGTATTGGCGGTGGCCGGGAGAAGCAGAAAAAGATCTGTGGCGGTGGCAGGGTAAAGGTGCGGATAGCCCGATTCAAGATCCCGGGCCTGTTCCGGCCACATTTCGTGCAGTACCGGCTGACCGCTCACCGCCGCGAAGGTGCGTGGCGCAATGAAACGGGTGGCAGCCTCCGTCATCACGACCTGAACCTGATGTCCTTCTTTGCGCAGGGCGGATACCACATCCAGCGCCTTGTAGGCGGCGATACCGCCGGAGATGCCCACGAGAATATTTTTGGGTTGCATGATTTTTCCCTTATGACGGATTGGCATGGAATGTCAAAACAGACTTTCGTTGCATCCGGGAGGGGCGTATTCCTCGTGATCGTAATCCTAATCGTAATCCTAATCGATTTCAGCTGATTACGATTACGATTACGATCAGGAATACGATTGGAACGGTGAATATCTTAAGGGTTTTTGTGGGGGGATGAAAACCCCCGATCCGATGGCTGGATCAGCCGCTGGAACTGGGTCCAGTGATGAATGTCCACAAAGCGGGGGTCGGCAGCGATGCGGGTGCGGCTCTGTGCGGGGTCGAGCTGAATGGCAGTGACCAGTTCCTGCGCCATGCGGGTGTAGTCTCCGGCGGAGAGGGCGATGGCGGCCAGATCGATGTGGGGCTCGGGTGCCTGCGGATCCTTTTCGGCCCATTTCAGCAGTGCTTTTTCGTAGTACTCGGGATTCTCCTCCCGCTGCATGAAGGTGGCGAGGTGGCGGTAGAAGTCCACATGCAGATTGGGCAGACGCAACAGGAGATCGGCCTTTTCAAACATCTGATTCTTCATATCCAGCTGCGCATAGATCTGCAGAAGCTGCAGGGTGAGGTTGCCGGTGATTTTCACTTCAAAATCTTTTTCCAGGGTCTGCCGCAGTTCGTCCAGTTCGCGGAGTTTCCGAATGGAATCCCCGAAAGGCTGCAGCTGTCGGTTGGTGGGATCGTGTGCGGCAAAATTTTTCAGCAGCGCCTCCGCCCGGTCGAATTTCCGCATGCGGGTGTACATATCGCCCGCCCGCAGCACGGCTTCCGGATTGGCCGGGTACAGGCACAGCGCCTGATCCATCGCATTCTCTGCCTCAAGCCAGTGTTTGCGTTCAAAATAGTTCCAGGCCTGGGCCATGCGCAGCTTGGAGAAACTTTTGCGCACCGGAAGATTCTTCTGGAAGCGGTTCCGGGTGCCTGCCCGGGCGGGCGGCTGCAGCAGCCAGTCAATGTACCAGTCCCAAAATTCAAAATCTTTGCGGATATCCTCGCGGGTCAGCACATACGGTTCAGGTTCGATTTTAAAAATCAGTCCATGCGGACGGAGCTGCGGGGCCATCCAGTCGATTTGCAGGGCTTCTTCAAAATAGAAGCTGTGTGTATGCCGGTTGGCTTCCATAATTCGTCTGCTGAGCAGGCTGTTGATTTCGTTCACCTGATCCGCTCCGCTGAGGGAGAGGGTGTCGCCCCCGCCCATCAAAGCACCGAAGGCCTCGGGATGGAAAAGACGCAATTGGTTGCCGTATTCAACAAAAGCCTCATTGCCGTCGATCAGATCGGGCAGAAAGATACGGTCGCCGTAAAAATCGCGGGTCACGGTTTGATAGGTGGCATCCGCCAGTGCGGTTTGGGTCAGGATAAACAGATCGGGTCTGCACTCCGCACTGAAGATCATATAGGTGGGAACAAAGCGGCCGGGATCGGTGCCTCCGAACAGGATGCCGTTCTGATCCATCTCCGGAGGATACTCCGGATCCGGAAGCGGGCGGGGTAA
>JBMTJR010000062.1:0-10024 GCA_049438565.1 Kiritimatiellia bacterium | reverse complement strand
CAGGCAGAAAACCCGGGGGGAGGCGTATCAGGCGGAGGTGTCGGTTCATTTCCACTGGCGGGAGGAGCTGGAAATCTTCGGGCGCATTGACGGGATCGCGGAGGAGGGGGGAGAGACGGTGATTGAGGAATTCAAAACCTCGCTGGAGACGGGGGAGGCGCTTCCTCTGGATCATGAAGTTCACCGTCTGCAGGCGGAATCTTATGCCTGGATGTGGTGGAAAAAGCAGGGTGTCCTTCCCCGGCTGCGCCTGGAGTACGTGCATCCGGATGACAGCCTTCCCACCCGCCGCCACGAATGGTGCCCCGATCCGGATGCGCTGAATGCGCGGATGGAGGATTTGCTCGACCGCTGGCTCCGGCATCAGCGCTGCGAGTCCCTTCGCCGCCGGGAACGGGACGCGGCCCTCTGTGCGTTGCGCTTTCCTTTTCCGCAAATGCGGCCCGGTCAGTCGGAACTGCTGGAAGCTGTGGACCGTCAGTTCCGTGAGGGCGGAAAACTCTATGTGCAGGCGCCCACCGGGATTGGCAAAACCATGGGCATCCTGTTGCCCGCGCTGCGGGCGTTGGGGCAGGGCCGGTTTCAAACCCTGGTCATTGCCACCTGCCGGAACACCGGCAAACGGATCTTTGAGGAGGCCGCCGTCCATCTGTTTCCGGCGTCGGAGGGACTACGGATGCTCACACTGGTGGCACGGGAGCGGATTTGCCGGGAGACCGGATCTCCCTGTGACTGCGAAAACTGTCCGTTGGCCAAAGGGTTTTACGACCGGCTGGCCTCCGGGATGGCTGAGCTGCGGACCCGGAAATCCTGGACGGCGGAGGTCTGGCAGTCTGTTGCGGAGCAGCATCGGCTCTGTCCCTTTGCTTTTATGATGCATGCGGCCCGGGAGGCGGATGTGCTGCTCGGCGATTTGAATTATGCTCTCGATCCCGCCGCCCGTCTGGAATTTTTGTTCGGGGCGTCTCCGGAATCGGTGGGACTGCTGATTGATGAGGCGCATCATCTGCCCGACCGCAGCCGCGGGATGATCTCGGCTGCGCTGGATATCCGGATGCTGCAGGGGGCCCTGCGGGCTCTCTCTCCGGAACTCCGGCAGACTCTGCAGGCGGATTTGCAACGGGTGCTCCGCGAAATCCGGCGCTACGAAAAAGAACAGCTGGACGAAAAGGGACTGCCCCGGGAGGGGGCGGGGGCTCCGGAGGGACCCGCGCGCGCGGTCTCCCGGGCTTTGGAGGCGCTGGAGAACAGTTTTTCTGCGGAAAAAATGCAGCCCGGCGATCCCCGGCTCGACATGCACCGGATGCTGAGTGGGTTTCGGCAAAGCATGCTTCACCGTCAGGATTCGCACGTCTGCACCCAGGAGGGAACCGTTTTTTATCATCTGTGTCTGGATGCTTCGGACTGGTTGCGGGATCGTCTGGGCCGCATGCACGCGGTGGTGATGTTTTCCGGCACCCTGCTGCCGCTGGAGGTCTTTATGCGGCTTACCGGAGCGGAGGCGGAGGACGCTCGGCTGGAGCTGCCTTCTCCGTATCCGAGGGAACATTTTCCGTTGTGTCTGGAGGCGGGACTGCCTCTGGTCTGGAAGGCGCGGGGACCGGAGCTTTACGAAAGACTGGCCCGGCGGATTGTGGCGGAGCTGACCGCCCGGGCCGTGAAGACACTGGTCTTTTTCCCTTCGTATCAGCTGATGGAGGAAGTGGCGGCCCGGCTTCCCCGGGAGGATATCTGGCTGGGTCCGGTCCGGATACAGCCCCGGGGTCTGCAGGAGGAGGCGGCGGAGGATTTTCTGCGCCCCTTCCGCGAACAAAAGGGTCCGCTCTGCGGTCTGGCAGTACTGGGCGGGGCTTTGAACGAGGGTATCGATCTTCCGGGAGCGGCCCTGGAGTCGGTGATTGTAGTGTCGATCGGTCTGCCCGCCATCTGCCGGGAGCGGGAACTGATGCGGGACTGGTATCAGGCGCGGGGAGAGGAGGGGTTCATGCTGGCGTACACATTGCCCGGACTGGTGAGGGTGCTGCAGGCGCTGGGACGGGTGATCCGGGGACCGCAGGACCGGGGGACCGGGCTGCTGATCGATCCGCGTTTCCGTCATCCCCTTTACGGCCGCTATTTGGGAGAAAATCTGCGGGAGGAGACCTTTTTCTGAGCTGTATACCGGTGAAAGAATGTGGATGGAAAAGATGGTGAAAGTCTGAAACGGCGGATAGGCGGGAACCATGAAATGGAAAATTATCACCGTGGGCAAACCCTCGTTTCCCTGGGTGCGGGAGGGGCTCGACACCTATCTTAAGCGTATGCAGCCTTTTGCTCCGGTAGAGATGATTCAACTGAAGAAATTCGATCCGGAGCTGTACCTCAAATCCGGCGGATCCGGTCTGCGGCTGGCGCTGGATGAGCGGGGCAAAACTTTCAGCACCCCCGCGCTCGCGGCGCAGGTTAAAACCTGGGAACTGGAGAGTGTGAAGGAGATTGCGGTGTGGATTGGCGGGTCCGACGGGCTTAGTTCGGAGTTACGCAGTCAGGCCGATCTCTGTTTCAGTCTGGGTCCGCAGACCCTCATGCATGAGCTGGCTCTGCTGGTGTGGATGGAACAGTTGTACCGGGTTTACACGATCAACGCGGACCATCCCTATCACCGAAGTTAGCGCACTCCTGTGCAGAATCACCTCCCCCGGGGGGGGGGGGGGGAGTTGGCACCTCCGCCAAACCAATCACGGAGGGGAGCGCACAGCGGCTGAAGCCGCCGTGCGTGGCCGGAACAACTTCACAAAGCTGAAGCCGCCGTGCCTGGCCGGAACAACTTCACAAAGCTGAAGCCGTCGTGCTTTACGAAGCCGATGTACTTTGCTCCAACGCTACTCGCTGACCGGGGTGAGTTCGACTGCGCCGGCGTCTTTCCCCCATTCATCTTTGGGCGGAATGTCCCAGCCTTTGTACCAGTCCGCCTGCCGGAGTTCGGTGGCGTTCTTCAACTGACGGGTCAGATTCTCCGCCTCCTCGGCGGAGACCAGAACTTCCGGACTGATCAGCACCAGCAATTCGGTGCGCACATTCGCTTTGGAAGTGCTGCGGAAGAGGGCACCCAGAATCGGAATACTGCCGAAGAAAGGAACTTTGGAGACCGTTTCGGTGACGTCCTCCCGAACCAGTCCCCCCAGAGCAAGCGTGCCGCCGCTGCGGATGGCCACCGAGGCATCCAGTTCGCGGGAGGTGATGATCGGAACTTCGTTTCCATCAATCACGGTGTTCCCCGCCACGTTTTCAGCCGTCTGATTGATCTCCAGAATCACCACACCCTGCGGGTTGATGCGGGGAGTGATGGTGAGTTCGATGCCAATATTTTCGTATTCGAAAGAAGACTGCACCGAACCGCCGAGAGTGGTGTCAGTGGTGTTCGGAATCGCCCGGCGTTACCCGACCCGGATGGATCCCTCGGTGTTGTCGGTGGTGATGATGATCGGTGTGGCAATCACTTTGGCATCGGAACTTCCCTGGGCCAGACGGAGAATCACATCCAGATTGAAATCATAAAAGGTGGAGAAATAGGTCAGCCCCCCGGAGTTCAGGGTGATGTCCCGTCCGATTTCGCTGAGTTCCGGAAAGTCGTTGGAGGTTTCCAGACGCTGTCCCCCCGCGAAAGAGAAAACGGGTTCCCGGACCGGCACGCCGTTCACATTCTGAACATTGTTCACGGTCAGACTGCGCTGCAGCCAGTCCACTCCGTAGGAGATATTGTCACTCAGAATCACCTCCATAATCACCGCGCGCACCGCGACCTGGGCGAGCATGATGTCCAGCTGACGGATCACATCCTCCAGCACGGTGAGGTCTTTGCTGCGCCCCATCAGAATCAGCGAGTTGCTGCGGATATCCGCGAGAATCCGGGTGTTTTCCGCCAGTTGACTGATGTTCTGGGTTCCCTCGGAACTGGAGGGCGTCTGATTGTTGGCGGGCTGCTGGCGGATGAATTCACGGACAGACTGACCGCTGACATTTCCCTGATTCTCATTGTTCACCCCGGGTCCCTCCCGGTTTTCCGAAGCGGCGCCGATCAGTTCATTGAGCGTTTCGGAGACCTCCTCCGCATCGGCAAACTGCAGATTGTAAATACGGACCACCACTTCGGGATCCACTTTCTTGTCCAGCGCGGCAATCATCTCTTCAAAAAACGCGTCGTTTTCCGGACGGCTGATGATCATCAGCACATTGGTCCGTTCGTCCGCGACGATTTGAACTTTGCCCTGAATCAGTCCCGGGCTGGGGCCGGCATCCTGAGAGCCTGAAACCACGGCGTTCGGGGTGACCGGTGAATTTCCGCCCGGCCGGATCACTCCGTTGGGGGTCACCGGAGTAAAACGGCTGGTGCCCCCTGCGTTCCGGCTGGCCTGCTGGGCCTGGCTTTCCTCGATCAGCGATTCCAGCCGGGCTTTTACATCTGCGGCCGCGGCATTGGAGAGCTGATAAATCTTCACCGCCTCCCGCACCTCCGCCGGACGGTCCAGCACCCCCAGAATTTTCTGAATGCGCCCGATATTTCCGCGGGTGTCAGTGATCAGCATGGAGTTGTTGCGCTCCATGATTTGAACTTTTGCATTTGGACTGAGCCGCTCGGTGATCAGATTCTGCACTTCCGTGTAATCCAGATGTTTCAGCGCAATAATCTGACTGATCACCTGGGATTCGTCCCCCTGAAGCTCCGCCGGATCCAGTTGAAGCGGAGCCCCGGCCCGTTCCACTCCCGCGAGAGGCACCACTTTGATAAAGTCCTCCCGGAAGGGCACCAGCGCAATGTTGTTCATGGCGAGCAGACTTTCTGCGGCTTTGAGAAACTCATTCACCGACATGGGGTTTTTGCTGACCAGATTGATGGTCACCTCCGGCACCGCCGGGTCGCGCAGAATGACTTTTCCGGTGCGGTCCCCGATCTCCTGCAGCAGAATCTCCAGAGAGGCGCCCCGGTACTGGGGACGGATGGTCTGCTGATTGTCCACCCCGTTCCCCACGGCCTTGAGGAAGGTGGAGTCACTGTCCGGTTGCAGGGGGGCGGGATCCTGGGCCTGGATCAGGACAGGCAACAGGCTGAGAAGAAGGAGAAGATGTTTCATGGAGCTAAGGGATTGTCTGCTGATTCGGGTGGACTGTCAATCACAGCTTGCAGGTCAGCCGGAGGGACGCGGGAATACACAAAATCGAGAACAAAGGATCCGCTGAGGGTGGTGGACATGCCGTTGCGGTTGCGCAGGCGGAGTTCGCGGATGTCCGCCACGGCCCCCATCGCGTTCAGGCGGTGGAGAAAGCGGACCAGGTCCTCCGAACTTCCGCTCCAGGTGCAGCGGACCGAGGACTGATAGAGCTGGAGATCCTCCAGATGCACTTCAGAGTCGGGGGTGAGTCCGGTCAGCTTGAGTCCGCTCTGGTTGGAGAGATTCTGCACCTGACGGGCGAATTCGGATTTTAAATCCTGACCCTCCGGATGCCGGGGCAGCTGTCCTTTGATCGCGGCGAGTCTTTCGACCAGCTCCGGTCTCTGCGCCAGCAGTTCGATCTGCTGTTTGCGCTCGACCCGGGCACTGAGTTCCCGCCGTTCGAGGCCTTTGAGGTTTTCAAATTGACGCTGCAGCAGCACAAAGCTCAGACCGGCCAGCAGCACGGCTCCGGTGATGATGCACAGTCTGATTTCGCGGGGGCTGAGTTTTTTCATGGATTCCCCTCCGCCGATTCTTCCCGCAGCCAGGACCAGAGGGTCTCCACCTGAAAGCGGAACCCGTCCCGGGATTCTTTGAGGTCGTAACTTTTCACCCGCAGCAGATCTCCCGCGGCCAGGTTTTCCAGAAACTGATAAAAGGGCTGCACATCTCCGGTGAGGATGCCGCTGAATACCACTCCCTGCTCTTTGTCGTACCGGTAGTCATCCACAATCAGCGTGCCGCTGCCCGGCGTGGCGGAGGCCAGCAGCAGCATGGTTTCCAGGGCGCTGGAACTGCGGTCGGTGAACTGGGTGAGCGAGCGGACTTTGCCGGAGAGTTCCTGCACATTCTCCACTGCGCTGCGTTCGGCGCGGTTCTGTTTCTGCAGACGCCGGAGTCCGGAGAGGCGGAACTGGGCCCAGCCCACAAAAAGCAGCATCAGAAGCACCCAGACTCCTCCGCCGATGGAGAGATTCCGCAGGAATTTCTTCCGCTGCGTGGCCCGTTTTTTCTCCTCTTTCCATTCGGGCGGCGCCAGGTCCAGTCTTTGCCCGCGCTGGGAGCGGAGGAGCAGTCCCCGGGTGAGAGGGTGAAGGGTTTCCAGTGGACGGCTTTCGATGCGCCAGCCCGCCGGGGGCTCCTGCGCCCAGTCCGGAAGTCCGCCTTCGGCCCAGAGAACGAGCGGTTGCGGATCCGTCAGCTCAAAGGAGGCGTCCAGAGAGAGCAGAAGCATCATCAGCTCCTCGTTCAGGGTTTCGGCACTGAAGTTGCGGGCATCAATCCAGCTGCGGATCAGACAGGGATTTCCCCGCAGCCAGGCCACCACCACTGCGTGGTCACCCTGCAGCAGCAGCCACAGCGCGGAGTCCTGATCCGGCTGCAGATCTTCGTTTCTCAGCAACTCCAGCCAGCCCAGCACATCCACATCCACCCGTTCGGGAAGGCTGCCGGTTTCGGCGTAGAGCTCCTGCAGCTGGTCCAGCTCTTTGCGGGAGCAGAGGGCCATCAGTACTTTGGTTTGTGGGGGCTCCTGCTGCAGAATCTCCCAGGAGACGCAGGTCCGCTCCGGCGGAAAGGGGGAGATTTCCTCCGCATGCAGCTGCACCATTCCCTCCAGTTCGGTTTCATCCGTGGACGGCAGGTCCAGCACCATGATCATCACGTTCCGGGCGGGCAGGGCGGTTTCGAACTCCTGTGCCGACGGGTGCGCGGTGCGCAGTGCTTTCAGGGCCGCCGCAGCTTCTCCCGTCTCCCGGAACGTGGAGAAGTCCCCCTTGCTGTCCGCAGGCCGCAGGGTCATCTCCAGGACGCCCTGTTGATAATACAAACTGCAGGAACGGGGTTCAGACACAGAGAGGCTCGGGGAATCGGTTAGAAATCATCGAAGGGCTCCTGAACCCATCCGCCACGGATGGCGGAAGGCTGGTGAACAAAGGTCTCAGTGGATTCGCGCAGACCGGTCTGGCCATCCCCTCTGGAAATTTCGGTTTTGATCCGGTAAAAGCGGTCCTCCTCTTCGCCCTCCAGGCGGACACTGCGGGTCCAGGTCACCCGTCCGTACTCCGGATGGGAAAAACTTCCCTGAAGTTCGCCTTCTTCCAGCTCTTCCAGATCGAGCGGTTCTCTCAGCTCCAGTTCCGCCAGCAGTCCGCGGGAAATCTGATATTCCCGGGCCTGCCCCGCCACGGCCAGCCCCTGATTGGCGGCGGAGAAAAACACGGTCAGCGCAATGCCCAGGACCAGCACGGCCAAGAGGACCTCCAGCAGGGAAAAAGCGCTTTGGGAGGAGGGATCAGTCATCAAATCCGATCTCCCCGGTCAGTCCGTTTACTTCAAGGACGGTGATTTCTCCTGCAGGATCCTGCACTTCGATCCGCTGCGAGGAACTGATGCCGTTGCGGTTGAAAATCACAAAATATCCATCCTGTTCCTGTTCAGCCCCCTCCACCTTCCGCACCCGCACAAATTTGGGCAGACGCCGGGTGCGGACCACTTCGATCTGACCGGCCGAAGCTTCCCCGGTTGCATCTGCGGGGGCACCGAAAAAAGTTTCCGACTCCATGTCCCGCTGCATGGGGAGGGAGAGCAGCTGCAGCTCGTCCGCATCGGTCCGGTACACCAGGGCCATGGGTTTGCGGTCGAGCATGGCGCGGGTGCGGGCGTAGCGGTTGAGGGAGATAATCTGACGCAGTCCGGAGCGGGTGCGGGCCTGCTCCACCCCGTTCAGGGCCACCGGCAGAAACGCGGCGGCCGCAATGGCGATCACCATGATGACCAGTAAGATTTCCAGCAGCGTGAAGCCGCGGGTCGATCGGCGCTTATAAATCATTGCTGGAAATCGGACCTCCCTCGGATCCGCCCCCGCCGGAGCGGATCTCAAAACTGCGTCCGCTGGAGCTGAAGGTGAAGGCGTCCCCCCAGGCATCCGGTTTGATTTTCTGCAGATAGGGACCGCCCCAGTTCTGCTCGCCCGGGTTGGAGATCAGCGCGTCCAGACTGGGAGGCATCTTGCCCACGTCAAGGTAGTAGCGGTTGACTGCGGTGCTGAGCTGACCGATCAGAGTCTCGGTGGCGGTGCGGCGGGCTTTGTCGCTGGTGCCCACAATATCCAGATTGTTGATCGCAATGATCGCGATCACCCCGATAATCATAATCACCAGCATGACCTCGAGCAGGGTGAAGCCGGCGCGGCGGTGTTGGGATAAGGTCGTCATATGGGTTTCTCCAGTATCGTTCTATTGCGACGGGAATGGGGTTCACTATGGATTATTGCAGCCCCTGCGTCAACTGAAACAATGGGAGCAGCATACTGATGGCGACAAAGGCCACGCCCCCGGCGATCAGCACCATCAGCAGGGGTTCGATCACGGTGGTGACCCGTTTGATATTGCGGGTGAGTTCCTCGTCATAACGGCGGGCGATCTGGGCCAGGGAGCGGGGTACCTGACCCGCCTCCTCTCCCACCGAAAGCATGTCGGTGAACAGATCCGGAAACACCCCGCTTTCCGCGAGGGGACCGGAGAGGGAGGATCCGTCGGTCACGCGGAGTTTGAGGGCGCCGATTTCTTTTTCAAGTACTGCATTGTTGGCGGTCTTTTTTACGATGTCCAGGGCTTTGAGCACCGGCACGCCGTTGAGCAGCAGATTGGAAAGGGTGCGGGCGAAATTGGCGTAGGCGGCGGAGCGGATCAGCTCCTTGAATACCGGAACCTGCAGCAGGAAACGATGCCATTTCATTCTTCCTTTCTCCGTTTTGCGCCAGCGGTTGAGGAAAGTGACACCGGCCACGCTCAGGATCAGCAGCAGCCATCCGTAGCGGAGCAGCAGGGTGCTGAGAAAAATCAGCATGCGGGTGGGCAGCGGAAGCACCCGGTCCATGTCCATAAATATCTGGGTGAAGCGGGGAATCACAAACACCAGACAGAACAGAATCACCAGCACTCCGAAACCCAAGACCAGCAGGGGGTAAACCAGGGCTCCGGTGACCTGCTCCTTGGCCTCGGCCGCGCGTTCGTAATGATGCACCGCGTTTTCCAGAGCCTCCTGCAGCTGACCCGAGGCCTCTCCGGCCTGAATCAGAGACACATAGAAATCCGGGAAGCTCCGGGGATATTTTTTCAGGGAATCGGAAAGACTCAGGCCCTGCACAATATCTTCATGCACCAGCGAGAGCACTCCCGCGCGCTGTGCGTTGCCGCTCTGGGTGCTCAGTTTTTTGATCGCGGAACCAAGGGTCATTCCGGCGGAGAGCAGATCCCGCAGATCGGTGGAGAACTGGAGGAGCACCCGCAGGGACAGTTTTCCGGAGCCGGAGGGGGGTTGTCGGGAGGGGCTGCTGCGGGAAAGCTTGCGGGGAGGGGCTGCTTCACGTCGGGTCTCTGTGACCGAAACCGGAACCCAGCCCCGCTCCCGCAGCACCTGCAGGGCGGCCCTGCGGTCGGCACTTTCAAGCCGGCCCTGATGGGAAGCCCCGCTGCCGTCTCTGGCCTGGAAAAGAAATTCGGGCATGAGAACGGGGAGAGCTTACGGAATCGGGGTGGCGGTCGGGGTCAGTGTGGGGGAGCCGGTGGGCTGCGCGGTGGGGGTGGCCCGGGCGGCCACGGTGGCTTCGGCGGAGGCGGCGGAGCGCAGACTGGGTTCGATCCAGGTGCCGGAGAGGCTGGCACTGCTTCCGTTGACCACGATAGTGCCGGTGAGCACCACGGCCGCGCCCGCACTGGTGCTGCCGTCCAGTGTGAAGGTGGCAATATTGCCCTCCGCCCGGCCGATGCTGCCGGCCCAAGGGGCGCCGGTGTTGTCCACCGCGCTGAGCCGGTCGCCGGACTGATTGA